>CAZYEM010000179.1:0-8640 GCA_964646395.1 uncultured Bacteroides sp. | reverse complement strand
ACCTTCTTCAGCATTTCGCAACAAGGGGAAAATGTTGTTTTCAAAGGAAAAGGCTACGGACATGGAGTTGGGTTGAGCCAGGAAGGAGCCATAAAAATGGTTAAATACAAATATAAAGCAGATGATATCATTAAGTTCTATTATCGGGATGTGGATGTCATCAATTATCAGGAAATAAAGAAGATAGAGTAATTTATCGTTGAATTTGGGGATTTATTAATTTCTAATACGTTTTAAAAAAAAAGCCGGAAATAAAAGATGTTTATCCATTACTTCCGGCTTTTATTATTAGTTATAAGCTCGCTTATTTTTCGAGTTCAGCCATTAATTCGTCACTTAAATCCATATTGTGGAAAACATTTATAACATCATCGTCTTCTTCAATTAAATCAATAAGTTTCATTACCTTTTTGGCTTCATCAACAGCTAATTTTTCTAAAGTTTTTGGTATTCTTTGTAATTCAGCATTTTCTGCATCTATTTTCAAAACTTCCAGTTGTTTTACCATGGTACCGAAATCTTCCAAAGCAGTAGTAACTGTATAATAATCATCTTCCAACGAAATATCTTCGGCGCCGGCATCTATTAAATCCAATTCAACTTCTTCCAGATTCATATTAGCCTGAGGAATGGTGAAAATTCCTTTTCTGTCGAATAAAAAAAGCAATGAACCATTGGTTCCCAGAGTTCCGTTGTATTTATTAAAATAGGAACGTACATTACTAACGGTACGTTTTAAATTATCAGTGGTACATTCAATAAAAATAGCAATTCCATGAGGTGCATAGCATTCGTATGTTACTTCGGATAAACTTGCCGAATCCTTATCGGAAGCCTTATTGATGGCTCTGGTTAAATTTTCTTTTGGCATATTGCATCCTTTGGCATTTGATATTGCCAATCGTAAACGGGGATTGCAATCGGGGTCGGGACCACTTTCTTTAACTGCAACGGTAATCTCTTTAAGAACTTTCGAAAAAGCTTTTGAACGCTTGGCGTCTAATGCTCCCTTTTTACGTTTAATTGTTGACCATTTATTGTGACCTGACATAATATTTGTGTTTTAATTAAATTACAAAGTTAAACTTGTTATTAACTGTATTTTTTGCAAATATAAAAAAAAAGTGTCAGATAATTTGACACTTTTATTAACTAAACTTAACTTATTGTGAGAAAAAATAACTTTTAAAGAAAAGTTATGCTTTTAATATTTTGTTTTAGCTCAACATACTTTTATTTTCGGGCACTTTACAAATTTTTTATTACCAACCTGCCAAGGTAATACCTACCATATAAGGATATAATGCAGGGCCTTTGTTATCTTTAAATAAAGGAGTTAACGCATAACTTGCAAAAAGATTAATCGGACCCCAGCCTATTCTTACCTCAGCATCCAATTTAATTGGATTAAGGTAGAAATCATTATAGATTTTGTCTTTTACCTTATCGCTGCCATCGTAATAAACCTGCTTTGAATGAGAACCCAGTTTGTATCCAAATACTCCTCCGGCTGCTATGTGAAATTGTTTTCCTTTTCTTTTGGCAGTCTGGTATTCGAGAAATACAGGAACTCTTACCCAGCTTTCTACCAGTTTGCTTTTTATATAGCTGTCAATTGAAGTATTATGAAATCCGTCAATTTTTCCTGAATCGGGTAATAATACCACATTATCATTAAAACGATAGTTATTCCATTGCAAACCTGCACCCGAAACTACTCCAAATCTGTTATTTATTATATTCGCATTTAATTCGAAGATATTAATGTTTACACCCACTGATTTTACATCATTCAGTGTAAGAAACTCATATTGTGCCGGTATTTCCATTCCAAAATCACTATTTACGTAACCGTTGAAACCCAACTCGAAACCAGCCCAATGTCCACGGAATTTATGCTTGTAGTTTTTGTCCTTGTCTCCCTTATTTATCTTTACACCATTTTCTCCTGCTATTATTTCGGTATTTCCAATGGTGATTTTAGTATCATCTCCTCCATCAATTACTTTAATTTCGTTTCCAAGAAACGAAACATTTACAGTATCGTCCGGATTGGTAGTTGATTTATTTTTCTTTATTGAATCAATATCATTCCCTGAAATATTTACTGAAGTTGGCTTTTCATCATATTTTACAGTACTTACACCAGTTAACTTTCCGGTAAGTTCGCTCTTTACATTTACATTGGCTTTTGATGCACCACTGGCTTTTACATCCATCTTTACTACATCCAGTTCTTTGGCATTCAGGTTGGAAGCACCACTTAATTCGGCAGTATGAACGGTTGCAGCTCCTTTTAATATAACTTTGGAAGCTCCCGATATATTGGTTGTAAGGCTTTGTACTTCAATAGCCAGATCCACTTTGGAAGCTCCTGAAGATTTTATTTCCAATCCGCTGGTTTTAATGGTATTTGCTGATGTTATTTTTGATACACCCGATACTTTAATGTAATTTAAATCGGTGCAAACGATTATAATTTTAACGTTACCAAAATTAGTCATAGAGCCCGGTGTAATTCTGAGTACATTGTCTTTAACTTCAAAAGATGCTTCACCTTCATCCTCATTTTCAACAGTAACACTTTGTTTTTCTCCGATAGAAACAATCACATTTGCCAGATCTCCGGCTTCGATACCGTTAAAAAAAGCCAAGTTGTATGATTTGTTGCTGTTTGTTGCTTCCTGTCCTTTTACAATGCTTGTTACCAAAATAAACATTGCAATTATAGATACTATTTTTTTCATTGTTTTTAGATTTTAAAATTAGTAAATGATTTGTTTTAGAATGTGACGGAAAGATATTGGCTTTTGTTACAGTAAAATTTATTTTCTGTCAAATTTCTTTTCTATTGCCTGATAAGTATCCTTAATATCAGCACCTATCGCTTCCAGTCTGCTGAAGCTGATAATGGCTGCATTCTTTATAAAACTGCCTGCTTCGGCTATTGGTTGGTTTTTTACCAGATCAGAATTTAAAATGGAATTCTTGTAGTTGTCATTGGGAACTATCAAATCTTCATTCGCTATCTTTTCATCGGCAAAAGCAAGCAAATCAAGAACAGAAGTATAATAAGAACGATTTTCCTCATTCGATTGCAATTGTTCATTCCCATTTGTAAGGGCGAGTTGATTGATATCCTTTGAAGCTAATAAACTCATATTGCTTTCTCTCGGTTCAGTTACTGCATTGTTTTTTGTTTCAGTAACTTCAACAGGAACAACTATTGCTGTTTCGGTAATTTTCTTTTGTGTTTGCTTTTTAGTTACTGCTGGCAAAATCTTTTCTGTATTCTTAACTGCTGGTTTAAATGTATCGGTTATAAATTTATTGGATGAAACAACAGCTAAACCTGCATCTATCTTATTGCTATTCTGATAATAATATACCGAAACACTGGCAAGCAACAGCAAGGATGCTGCTATAGATGCCGTTTGATACATTACTTTTCTGCTTATTGGCAAACTGAAAACCGATAAGTGTTTCAGGCTTGCTTTTTTATCATAAACAACCGTATAATCAGGTGCTAACTTTAACTTTTTATACAGCTGATATTCGTTAAATAAGTTGATATGATCCGAAAGGAATATTTCCAGTTGTTTTTGTTGCGATGGAAGCAAATCGCCTTCGGCAGCAGCAATAAAAAATTCGTGGTAATTATGTTCGGTAATTAATGTAGATGTGTTTTCTTTTTTAAGACTTTCTTTTAAATCAAAAGTTATAGCTGGAGTATCTTCTGCAAAACTTATGTTTTCGAAACTATAAAACTCCTCTTTCAGATCAGGATTTAATTCCAGAAAAGCAATAAGCTGCAATTTAGCTTCTTCGCTAATTGCTCCCTCGTGGTAATCGAGGAAAAACACTTCGTAATTTTCTCTGTTTATGTTCATTGCTATATTACTTTTTCTAAGTCTCCAATATAATTTTTCAAAAACAACCGGGCTCTGTAGATATAAACTTTTACCTGCGATTCGTTTAATCCGCAGATGTCGCCTATTTCTTCGTAGCTATACCCTTCGTAATCTCTCAGCAAAATCACCGATTTCTGTATTTCAGGAAGCCTTTCCACAGCTATGTCAAGCACTTCTTTCAAATCGGAATACTGATGATCGACACTTAAGTTTCTGGTAAAGGATTCTTCCAGTGATGTTTGTTTTTTTTCTCTTCTTATCAAATCTATCATGGTATGATAAGCTGTTGTAAACAAATAGGAACGAGCCTTTTCAGAAGAAATATCACCTACCTTATCCCACATTTTTATAAATGAATCCTGTACAACATCCTTAGCTTTATCCTCATCTCTTAAATTCTTAAGGATAAAGCGATAAACTCCATCGGAATAAGCATCAACGCATTTATTGTACTCTTTTGTTGTCATTTAATTCTTTAATTTTTTCTCACAAATTTACACATCTGACGAACACCGTTTGCAAAAAGTTACAGAAAAAATACAAAATTTCAAATAAATTAGTTAGGATCTTATTTTACAATTATTTACATTCTTCAAATTAGGCTGTTTTTCCTGGATAAATAAAAATTTATTCCCAAAATAAGTACATTATTTAACCAGTAAGAATCTAAAAAACCTTAGCTCTATATATTGTAATGAAGTTTAACGAAGAAAAAGTAAACATTAGAAGTCCTTTAAAGTCTTAGGATGCCATTCCCTAGTCGGAGTGCGACTTCGAGTCGCGCCCCGACTTTGCAGCATCAGTAACTTTCATCCATTAAATAAATTATTATCTAACAAATAATTTTTAAGTGTATTACTATAAATTAGTTTCAATTCATTAATCAAAGATTCAGGCTTTAATACTTTAACAGTTTCACCATAAGACAGAATTTCCATTATAAAATCAAATGTTATACATAATGTTAGCTTTATTTGCAGCTCATCTTCGCCATCTTTAATAATTTTTTGTGTACTATGTAAAGGTAATGATTTAATATATTTTCCCTGAAACGGATCAAAAGAAAGAATGATTTCTTTTGGTTCTAAACCATTGGGACTGATTATGCCAAAACTATACCTGTAATGTTCATTTACATTAAAATCAACAGGAAATTGAAAAGGCTTTTTTGAGATTTCAAGATCTGTCAATCTGTCCAATGCAAAACTTTTCACCTGATTATCCTTTAAATCTTTTGACAAAACATACCAACGGTTTTTAAATTCCTTTAAAGCATAAGGTTCAACGGTTCTTGAGCTTATTTCATCTTCCCAGTATTTCTGATATGTGAAAGTAATCCGTACTTTATTCTTTATTGCATGCAACAGACCATAAAGATTCTCTGTTCCCTGTGGTTTCCTTTTTTCAAAATGAATATAATCAGATAACCTGTCTGTAATATTAAGAGCATTAAAAGTATCAAATGCTTCTAGTATTCTCTCATTTACATCAGGTTGATTATCAGTGTCGATAAAATAAACTTTCTCTGAAAAATTATATTGAATATCTATGTTATAAATGGAACGGATATCTTCAAGGTCTCTCTGAAAAGTGCGTTTTGAAACATTGTAGTTGTATGCCTGAATTTCAGATTCCATTGAAAGATAATCCGATATTTCCTGAAATGTACCCGGATGTTTTCTTAGCTTTTTAATAATCAGACTGTATCTTGAAATGGCTTCTCTTTGCGACATAGTTTTAATTTTTTATGAACCCGATTTTTACTTTGTTTGATTTCGATTATTGTTCTGCATTGCAAAAGTCAATAATATTCCTGAGATTAGCAATAATTCAATTGATTATTGTTTTATTATCTGTAAACATCTTAATTCCTTCTTCTTGTAATAATTTTAATGATGTTTCAGATAGTGTAACATTAATTTTATTGATGTAATAAGAAGGTGTAATTTCTATAAGATTTAGTTTAACTAATTTGTTTCTCTTTTCTGATATGGTTGTTAAGTACTTGAAACATTTATCAGCAGTATATAGAATACCACTAAGCATTTCCATAACATTGTTTTCTTTTGTTCCATTTATTTCATTCCATATAAGTTCCAAAAAAAATATTTTATCACTTATATCCAAATTCATTTGATGAACTTGCTTAATTAAAGAAAATTCCTGATTAGATTCAATAATGGATTTGACAAAAGTAAATAAATTATCTGATGAAATTTTGGCTTCAGTTATTCCTGTCCTTGTAATGTGTATTTCCTCCAGAAGCTCAACAATAGTATCGAATTTTTTATTAAAATCTATTGACTTACCTTCCTTTATTTCAGCTATACCTTTGCCAATACTTTCCGTAATTTTTGTTTTACTTTCCATTTCTTTGTTTTTGTGCAAAGATAGATTGGAGGTATGACAATTTGTGTCGCTGTTTGTTTTTATTACAAAAGCCGATAAAATAAATTTCTATCGGCTTTTTAACTTTCAAACAGTATTAATCTGCTATTTTATAAATATTTAATCGATATAATTAAGATGTCAGCTAATTATTGGAAGAGACTTATAATGCTGAAGGTTTGTTGATTTATTCCTCATTTACATCAATATCATCTTCTTCATTAATAATTTCTGGCATTTTGTAATGATTATCAACTCCCCAACGACTTATAATATATTTTTCAAGTTTTTTCCTGCGACTTTTGCAATTTTCTGCATTCCAATCTTCATATTCTGAAATTTTTCTTTCTTGCCGTATATCAGAATTTGAATAACAATGACCTATACCTGTTTTCCCTTTTTTTCTGTCAAAATCAAAATTTAAATAATGTGAATTATCCATAGTTAAAACCATGTTTGAAATATCATGGACATATAAAATAAAATCACTTTCTGTCCAAACCTGCTTCCATTTAGAATCTTTGTTAGGATTTTGAGGTAAAATATGCTCCAACGTTGTATCCGATAATTCATTCCACGAAAGTTTTGGAGATAAGTTTTTCCCTTCCTCTTTTAACAACCAAAGTTCGTATTCGTATAATGAATATTTTAACAATCTTCTTAATGAATACCAATTTGAAATTGTTTTAACTGATTCTCTAAATTCATTTTCGTTTGAATACCAATTATTCAGTCCATAAATCCAGTCAATAACTGTTTGTACTGGAAATTTGTCCGAAAACACTTCACTACCCCAACGATAAAATGAAGACAAACCAGTATTGCTTCTTTTTCCTTTCCACAAGAAAACACGATAAGAATAAATTTCGAGTGATTTAAGAAGATTAATATATTCCTGATAATCAATCTTATTTAATTTCAATTTTATTCTTGCAGCAACCATTAATGGAAGAAAATTAGCAATATTGCCAGCATTTCTGATTTTTGTAAGCCATCTGTATTCATTTTCATTAGCAGAACTATTTACAGGTTTAATTATTTCAGAATAATGTAAGGATATTTCGGATAAGCCTTGAGTAAAATCGTAAATAAATTTTTTGGTATCTTCTTTTGTTTTAAAAGAGAAGTCTCTTAATGGTATTACATAATTATCTTTAAACCCAGTATATCCTTGCCAATTTTTTGGAGTATGTGAATGATATAAAATCCAGGCAATTCTTAAACATTGGTTTTCACTTCCATTGCATTTCGCAATATTTGTGTAAACCTCTTTCCAGGATTTATTAATAGTTTTTGTTAAGTCCTCTTTATCTATTGGATCGGGAATATTTCTATAAACCCAATACATTAAATAGTTCTTTAGTAATTCAAGAGCAGAAAGATCTTTCCCTCTTGAATTCATTAATTCAAAAGTCATTCCTATTTCACTTTCAACTTCAATTGGATAAAACGAAAAATTAAGTTTTCGGATAATTGCATCAAAAAGGTCTTTTAAATAATCAATTGCATTCTCTTCTCTCGTTTCTATTTGTTCGTATAAATAGTTTTTCAAATAGTTATATCCTTCTTCCAATCTTTTTTGATGCACTGTATTGGAGGCAATTTTAGGATAACCTGTTGAAATTAAATCAAAATAAAAGTCTGCAGTATCGTTATTCAGTCGTAATTTACTTTTTGCACCACTCCTAAGGTAAATTGGGATTTCCTGTTCGAACTCTTTTTCACCTCTGCTAATCAGTTCGTTAAGAATTATTGAGAGATAAAGACTACAAGTTGTAAGCCTTTGTTGACCATCAACAACATCAACTAATTCCAACTTTTTAGTACTATAATTTTCAGTTGGTTTATCAAGAGGCTGGTAAATTACAATAGTACCAGTGTAATGACTTAAAATATTATCGTCAATTAATGCATCAATATCTTGTGCAAAATCTTTCCACTGTTTTTCTTCCCAAGCATACCCTCTTTGATAATCAGGTATTTGAAATATTTTACCTGTCACTACGTCTGTAAGATTCTTTTTTTCCATAATTTATTAAATTAATATTATTTAAAATTTAAATGTATAAAAAACAATTCCTTACAAGCTTTAGCATCACATAAAGCATAGTGGTGTTTCAAATATATATTATAATTCCAACACAGTGAAGCTATTATTGCTTTATAAAGTTTCATTACTTTGTTTTTGTGCAAAGTTAAGGCATGGGTATGACAAAGGGTGTCGTGGTGTATTTTGGTTAAATAAAAAACATCTAAAATTGTCTTTTATCAGCTTTTAAACATGAAAATTGTTTTGACCGTTTATATATCAAGACTAAAATCAATTTTAGCAAAAATATTT
>CAZYEM010000178.1:2644-8666 GCA_964646395.1 uncultured Bacteroides sp. | reverse complement strand
ATATGTTTGCACCGCTACGTTTTAAGACTGTGGCGAAGCTGTGGCGGGCTACTTTATTATTGATGAAGTCAATATTTACCCTTTTTGCTATCCTTTTAATGTATGTTCTGGTTATTCTGTTTATATTATATACTACTTTTTCAACTTCTTCTGGTGTTTCTTTTCCTGTTAAAAATGGAAATAAATATTTTGTATTATTAATTTTCCATCTATCCATTATTTGCTGCATTTCTGGCAGAATCGGAACTTCTATTTTTGTTTTCTTATTGCTTGTATCTTCTGTTTTAGCCCGATAAAAGCAAATAAAATTATCTTTAATATCTGTGTTCTTCATCAAACAAACATCTTTTAAATTAACTCCATTGCAGAGGTATTGAAAAAACCATAAATCACGATATTTATTTTCTGTTTCGCTTACCTCTGTATTCATCAGGTCGCCAATTTGATTAATGGTTATTACTATTTTCTTATTGTCGCCCTCTGGTATTTTATATTTATCCTTGTCGTTTTGTTTCCTTGAAAATGGGTATTCGCTTTCTTTGATAATATTATTATCCTTAGCAACGTTTATAATAGTTCTCAGGGCTCTGCAATACATATTTATTGTAGTATATGTTGAATTATTATTTATAATGTACTTTTGATACTCTTGAAGCCATTTAACAGTTACATCAGAAAAACGAATGTTATTGCCTTTATATTTAATAAAGCTTTGCAAGGCACAATTATAATAATTTGAAGTTCCTATTTTGCCGTTGCTCTTTGTTTCGTTAATCTTTGCCACAAATGCAGCGTTTACAGTATCGGAGGTGTTTTTTTTGATTAAATTGTTAAACTTATCAAATGAAAATATATTATTATTACCTTCTAATACTTTGTTGATATTTTCTTTTATGGTTTCATGTCCATTTTTAATTTCATTTCGTAGTTTAGTAATGAGCTTTTTTCCACTTCCTTTTTTGCCTTCATCAATAATTAATTCCCAATCTTCTGGACTACAATATTTGCCTGACTTGTAATAAACTTTTTTCCTTTTTCACCCTTTAATCTCTTTGTGTAAATTATCCACCGCTTTCGGCGAAAAATAAGACAAATAATCCATAAAGATACCCCGTCCACTTTCAGCGGGGAGATTTATTTAATAAAAAATAGCTACTCAAACAAAATGACTATTCGATTCATTTAATCTTTTCTCGAAGGATTTAATTTTTGTCCGGCTTCCTCCATTAATTCCTTATAAATTTATTAAAACGATTTAAACTTGCATTCAAAGATAACCTTATTCATATTAGAAATGACTGTTCATAGTTGGACATACCTATTATTAGTGTTTATCCTATTTTGTGACTCGAACATAGTCACTTATCTCAAAATATTTTTGGTAATCTCAAAATTTTATCATAATTATGGGGTATTAATGCAGCTAACCTAAAATTGTGACAAAATGAAAGTACTTTATACAAGAATTTCGAGTGTTGATCGGAGAACAGATCGACAAAGAGTGACCGAGAATGATTATGATATTGTCGTGGAAGATAAATGCAAAATGGGTTATTCTTTTTTTGCAAAGATAATAATATGTCTTGTATTTTAATTAAAAAACTGGACATTTTTAAAATGTTAAGTGTTTAGAATTAAAGGCTATTAGGTTGTTTTGTTATTGAGTTTATACAGTAGACAAAATACGGAAAGGTTTTTAGTTATCAGATTATTTGCAAATCGTTAATCTTCATTCATCATTATCAATTAATCATTAACCATTATTTCCATTTCTCCACTTTCACCTCCCAACTAAAAATACTCTCAATCGTAAACTATTATCGTATCCCATAATATATTTATTTCGGATGGTCCCGATATATCAGGATGGGCATTTCATATTTATAGAGTTATGTTTATTCGTTTCGCAAAGAAGTAATTAAATCTTCTTTTAATGCTTTTTTAATAGGCAAATATATCCAAAATAATGCATTTGTAAAAATTATTATCAACAGTAAAAATACGAAAAAAACATCCGGGATGTGAAACTTGGCTGTTATCAACGAAGGGAGAATTCCGATGAAAGAAGCTGCCAAACCAATCGTAATCCCGATAATAATTAAAAAAAGATTTTCAATAAATATCAGTTTGAATATATATTGTCTTGAGAAGCCCAAAGCCTTCAGCAGCGCCATCTCCTGCTTTCTGTCAATCAGGTTTCTGTACAAAATTATTCCAATTCCAATGCTTCCGATGATGAGACCCAATCCTCCCAATATCATAAAAACCGATAAATAAGTATTGGTAACAGAATTAAACTCATTGAGTCTTTCATTTGTTTTGCTGATTTCGATACCATAATCCGGGAAATTGTTGTTTAAAAATTCTTGAACAGCTTTCTGCTTTTCGATAGGCGCATCCACCATTACTAATTTTGAGCCACTTACTGAAGGAAAATTCTTTTTAAAATGCTGTTCAGAAATCAGAATATTACCCTGAAAAACAGAGGCTTTCAATCCCCCGGCTAAAACTAAATAAAGCGTACTGCCTTTTTCATTGATATAGGTTAAAGTATCGCCGATTTTTTTCATGATGCCCCAGGTAATTACAGTTTGATCGGCAAAAGCGGGAATCACATTATCAGCATAAGTTGTATTGAGTTCCAGCCAGGGATGTTCTTTATCAACACTTGCTTTCAGGGTTTCAAATGAAAATGATCTGCGTTTATCAAAAATACCAGGATTCACTCCGATAATACCCGGTTTCTCGACATGATTGAGATTCAGGCAACTTGCATCATCCCCCTTCAATGATAAAAACTGAGCAAAGCCGATATTGTTCAGTATAGTATCATTGCCAAGTCCAGTTTTTTCTTTTCCCTCAGCTGTATTCAAATCGCTGGTCAAAGCCACTGTTGTTTCTGCCCATAATGAATAGCCACCTGTGCCGGATTGATTTATATTTTCAGTTCCATAAAAAGTTTTACGGTTGGATCCGGTAATCATCACCACAAAAACGCCTAAGGATAGCAACATCACAATGCTTAAACTCCTTTTTTTGTTTCTTGAAGCATTCTTAAAAGCAAGCGATACCAATCCAAAACTTTCATAATCAGTCTTGTGTTTACTTGAAATCATTTTGCCGGTGAATACCCATGAAGCCATCATAAACATTCCCCCTGAAAGTAAAAACAAGCCAGGATTATAATCAACAGTTGCTAAAACTGAATACAATACCAGTCCCAATGATGCAAGCCATCCAACAATCATCAATATCAGCGACATTGTATTCTTTCTGTTCCTTTGTTTTTGGATTGATTGGGAGTTACTATTTATCAATCCGATAGCAGTTTTCTTAAGATTAAAATAGCTTACAATATAAATGGAAAGCATTGAAATTTCAAATCCGCTTAAAGCTCCTGTGAATAATGTCATTGGTCTGATTGAAACATCCAGCATAGGCGTTCTTACAATATCATTCCAGACAGAATTAATGGCGGCCAGTAAACCGTAGTTATATAAGATTCCGGCTACTACACCGAGTATACTTCCTAAAAATACAGTAATTGTATTTTCAGAGATGCGCAGATTCATGATTTGTTTCCGTGAAAACCCCATACTCATCAGTAAACCGATTTCTGATTTCCTGGCTTCAAGGCTTAAAACATACAGCATGACTGTCAGAATAATTCCGGCCAGTATCACAAAAAAGCTAAGACTTATAAATAATTCACCAAAATTCACACCGCTTTTGGCAGCCAGCAGCCCTCCGGTTTTAGCATCCACAAAGGAAAGATTTAAATCTTTGGGGTCAATCAATTGTAATATTTCCCGTTCTGCTTTCCCGTATAATGGTTTGGTGATAAAAACACTATCGTTAAAACGGATTGCTGTATAATCACCAAAATTGTTCTGCCAGCATCTTTTGCCTGCCAGTTGTGAAATGACAGCTTTTGGAGTACCTCTGAATTCATTCCAGTAGGCTTCATCTTTATCACGAATTTTTTTAAGATCAATGGGAAGATTGGTGTTCCATTCCATGCAACGTATTGCTTTTGCAAAACCCGGAAATTTTGGCATTAGTGAACGGTTGATCATAGCATTGCGTGTTGGAACAATCTCTTTGACTATAAAACGGCTGCTATCTTCCTTCAGCTTACTGTGTGAATCTATTACAAAATAGGTCATGCTTACAGTATCTCCTGCTTTTGCATTCAAATCTTTAGCAAGCCACTCATTCACAATAATTTCATTTTCTTTTAAGCCTTTTCCCAAATAATCTTCAGAAATGGCAGTAACAAAAGAATAAGGTGTTGACTTCTCTTTTAAACGAATGGAATTAACCAGATAAGACAGTATGGTAGTATGTTTTATTTTTTTATCCGCTATTGAAGCGGATAATTGCTGATCGAGAAATACCCTTTTGGATGTAATTTCATAATTGCCAATACTATCCAATTTTTTGATTTCAATTCCGGCATCTTTTAATTGCCACACTTCAGAAATTGTACGATTGAGCAATTCAGTATTAACTTTTGAAGCATTTTCAGCAGCGATGAGAATAAGGTTTGCAAGACCATTCATTTCGAGCTGAGCACTCAAAAAAGATCTGGACATAAAAATATTGTAAGGCGCAACCTGATTACTTTTCAGACTAAATCTACCCAAGGATTCATTATCAGCAATCGCTTTAATTTTAAACCTGATAGAAACTGTAGGAATTTCTTCGTTACTGAATGGTGAGTTTAAAGGAATAATACTCAACTTTTCTACTTTTAGTACTAATTCATCATTTACTTTAAGTTTTAATTTTTCTGCTGTATTCGAACTAATAATAACCTCATCATCACTTAGCTCAGGCATCTGCTTACCCGAAATCAACCAGAAATTTGAATCAATCCCCACAACCTGTGTTTTATGTATCCTTGTGTTATTTTCGGGATTAGATGAAACACCACCAAGCATTAAAATGGCTGCTGATTTTACGTTCAGTTTATCAGCAACAGCATCTGCCAGCTTTGCACTTACATACCTGTCATTGGATTGTAAAACATATTGAATTTTGCCCAAACGGTATTCTACCATCTGACTTAAACTATACTTTACCGAATCGCCGACAATTAAAGCACCTGTTAATACGGCAGTACTGAGAATCGTTCCTGCCAGGACAGCCAGATGCTGCTTTTTAAAAAAAAGAAAAGATTTAAATATGTAGTTTAGTTTAGACATGGATGTTTACAAAGTTTAAGAATCCGATTTTTATTTTATGAGCTTCCCATTTTGCAATTTATACAAAACATTCATTTTTGAAGCCAGTTCCATAGAATGGGTCACAATTACCATGCCTACGTTTTGCTCTTGATGGATGTAGGACAAGAGGTTACCGATTTGTTCCGCCGATTCCTCATCCAACGAGCCAGTGGGTTCATCTGCCAGGATAATTTCGGGTTCATTGATTAATGCTCTTACTACTGCTGTTCGCTGACATTCTCCTCCTGAAAGCTGTCCGGGAAACTGTTTGATTTTTTCATCCAGACCCAGTTTTTTAAGTAAGTCCATGGCTCTTGATTGTGCTGAATTCCTGGTTTTTTTATCTTTAATAATAAGGGTAGGAAGCAGAACATTTTCGAGAAGATTTAATTGTGGTAACAAATGATGCAACTGAAACACAAAACCAATCTTTTGGTTTCGGATTTCGGCCAATTTCACATCCTTTAGCTTTGTAATCTCTTCATTATCAATTTTAATAATTCCTGAAGAAACTTTGTCCAAAGTCCCGATTATATTCAGCAAAGTACTTTTCCCACAACCGGAAGGACCAACAATGGCAATTGAATCCTTGTTTTGTATTGTAAGTGAAATCCCTTCAATAACAGATCTTTGAGGGGATACTGAATTGTTTTCGTATGATTTAAAAATATTTTCTAATGCTATGATCATTTTAATTTTTTAATTTCTGATTAAGTATGCAAGCCTTACAGGTTTGTGTTATTTATTCTTTTTTATTTAAATAATTGAGCTGATTAGTATTTGACAAAATTAAT
>CAZYEM010000178.1:0-2544 GCA_964646395.1 uncultured Bacteroides sp. | reverse complement strand
ACAGGAACAGACAATACACTTAACTTATTAAAAAAATCGTTCAGCACCGAAGTCCTGAAATCATCTACAAAATCAACATATTCTAATACATTATTCTTCTTTAACTTACTTATTTGTTGGTGTATGAATTTATGATCATCTGCCGTTTTTCCTCCGGTTAACTTAAGTCTAAGCGTATCAAACGGAGCTTTCTTTTTTAGTAATATAAATGCATCCACCAGTATTTCCAGTCCGTTTTCCTTGTTCAATCTGGATAAAAATCCGATGGCTAAAGGGTTTTGAGCAGGAAGATGAGATATATACATTTCAGGATCCACTCCCAGATGAATCACATGCATTTTAGCTTCAGGAATATTCATCTTAGTTTGCATGACATCTTTAAAATAGTTGCTGACTGCAATAAAAGCATCAATATCTTTTGCCTTTTCGCTCATCAACTGCCAGAGTATAGGTTTGTAATCCTCTTTCATGGCGTTGATCCACACATCTTCATCCTGTAAGGTGCAAAATACCGGTACTTTAAGTTCTTCCTTGATTTTTGCTGCAAGACCTATGAGCAAAGCATTTGATAAATGAACAACATCGGGCTTTTCGTGATGTTTTAAAAAATATATCAACTGATCAAGTTCTTCTTTCTGAAATCCGTCAGCACCTTTAAGCATAGATATGGTCATTTCTTCCAAACCTTCAGCTCTGGTTGAGCCTGATTTACGGGCAGCATATTTCAGGATAAATGGAGAATTAAAGAATTTATACAAGAATTCCGGCATATTGCGAAACAGTTTAAAATTCTGTTTCAGGTAAATGTTAACCGCACCATAAAACACCGGAACATCTGTCTGATGGGCAAACTCTTCGATGGAGTGAGGTAAATACAAGGGCAGCGTTACCGAATCGTGGCCCTGTGCTTTGAGTGCTTTAGAAAACGCACTATCACGCAGACAATTACCGCAGTAAAAACTCCCCCCAAATCCAGGTACTATATAAGTTATTTTCATTTATTAAAATCATTTTATTTACCAAAAACATATACTTTTCCATCACTGCCTCCCACAATAATGTAATTATTGATAACCGCCGGAGTTGATAAAATCGGACTTCCGATTTCATAGGACCACAATTTTATCCCACTTTTCAAATCAAGCAGATAAAGCCGGCCGTCCCCGGAAGCAATGACTACCATACTTTGAGCAATTACCGGAGAGCTTTCTATCTTCTGCAAAGTTTGAAAATTCCACAATAAGCTTCCATCTGCTTTGTTTAAGCAATATACTTTTTTATTATGTGAGGTTATAACAATATATTTATCATAAACAGCAGGGGATGAAGTAAATGTACCACCTCCCTCATATTTCCAGACTTGTTTTTTTGTAATCAGATCTATGCAAAAAAACTCCCCGTCATAATTTCCGAAATATGCACGATTGGCATCAATGGCAACAGAAGAGGCAATGTAATTATTGATGTTGATTTTGCATGTTTCTTTTCCTGTAGTCACATTAATCAGATGTAAAAAGCCATCGCAACCGCCAAAAGCAGCAATATTGTTTGCAATTGCAGCTGTACCGTTAATATAATTCCCTGATTCATATTTCCAGATTACTTTCCCGTTCGAAGCATTTACACAGTGTAGGTTATAATCATAACTTCCGGTAATGATGCGTTTTTGGATTTTATCGGGCCCTATTACCCAATTAGAAGCACCGGAGATTTGCGCCTCGGTTTTGTATTTCCATTTCTGCTTTCCTGTTTTTGAGTCAACTGCATACAAATACCCTTCCAGAGAGCCAAAAAACACAGTATTATCAAGTAAAAGCGGTGAGGCTTCGATGGATGTGCCCGCATTAAACTTCCAGTTGAGTTTACCCGATTTTGAAAAAGCATACATAAAACCATCATCAGAACCAATATATATACAGTCTTTACCAATTGCTGCTGATGATTTAATTTTATTGTTGGTTTTGAAGGTCCATAATAGTTTGTAAGATTTTAACGGAAGTGTATTCGTATAGCCGGTTAATGCCTGATTTCCACGGAATGAAGGCCAACTGTCCTGAGCCAATACCGGAATGCTCATGAGGAAGAACAGTAGCCATAAAATGTTTTTAATTAATCGCATACTTCATTCATTTTAAATTCATTTTCTCCTAAAAAAGCGGAAAGTGCTGCTGTAGGACAGGCATTTATACATTCGTCAGCAGCATTGGCAATGGCTTGCTGCAAAGATTTGTCAAAAGGAACAGCAATGTGCATATCGAAACCTCGTCTAATATATGCCATTCCGGTAAGATCTTTGTTTTTAGCCAGCACCTTAATACAAAGTCCGCATTTGATACACTTTTCAGCTTCATAGACCAGTATTTCCTGTTGAAAATGCTTAGTGATGGATTTTCTTTCTCCAAATTTATAAGTTTGCTGATTGGCCCTGTAATTACCAGCATGAATTCTGAGTTTACAAGTGCGTGATTTCCGGCAATCGCATCTGAGGCAACGTTGCGCTTCAGCAATGGCTTCTGCCTTATTGAAACCAATCAAATTCCCATT
>CAZYEM010000177.1:0-8812 GCA_964646395.1 uncultured Bacteroides sp. | reverse complement strand
GGAATCAGTTCGGGATGGGTTTGTTCCGCATATTTAACCCAGGCAGGGCAACAACTGCTGAACATGGGCAATTTCTGATTTTCTTTAACTCTTGTTACTAATTGACTGGCAACTTCCATGGTATTGATATCGGCAGCAAAACTGGTATCAAATATCCTGTTGAAACCTATTTTGCGTAAAGCAGCATTCAGCATACCATTAATATCCTTGCCCGATTTTACACCAAATTCTTCAGCCAGCGAAACGGAAATGGTTGGTGAGTATTGAATCACAACATGCTTGGCAGGATTATTCAACGAATCAATGATTTCGGGTAAATGATCCCTTTCATATAAAGCTCCGGTAGGGCAAACCATAATACATTGTCCGCAATTAATACAACTCGACAGATTGATTCCTTTTTTAAATGAAGGAGTTATCTCACATTGATTTCCTCGTTTGATAAAATCAATAGCGGTAACTCCCACAATTTCTTCGCAAACCCTTACACATCTTCCGCAAAGAATACATTTCTTCGGATCTCTGACCATGCTCGAACCAGAGCGGTCGGCTTTCTGATTTCCTTTTTTCCCGCTGATTCTTCTTTCCAATACATTGAGCTGAATAGCAAGTTTTTGAAGTTCACAATTGCCATTGCGTTCACAATAAAGGCAATCGTCGGGATGATTGGATAATAATAACTCAACAATGGTTTTGCGGGCTTTTATAACTTTTGGCGAATGGGTTTTTATCTTCATCCATTCCTCAACCGGTTGCGCACAGGAAGGCACCAGATTATCCTGACCTTCCACCTCAACCACGCATATACGGCAAGCTCCGGTTGGGAGCAAATCTTCCATAAAGCACAAGGTAGGAACTTTTATCCCGTTACGGCTTAAAGCCGATAAAATGGTTTCACCTTTCCTTGCTTTGATTATCTTGTTGTTAACTTCAATATCGAAAATCATTCTTTCAATTATTAATTGTTAATGATTAATGGTTTTTTTCAATTAATCAGCTATTTATTTAACGTATATCGCACTGAATTTACAGGTTTCGAAACAGATACCACAACCGATGCATTTCGATTCAACAATAAAATGCGGATACTTCACCGTTCCGATAATTGCATTTTCGGGACATTTACGCATACAGGCATTGCAACCGGTGCATTTGTCAACATCAATATAGAAACTACGTAATTCTTTACAAACTCCGGCTTTGCATTTTCGGTCGAAAATATGTTCTTCGTATTCATCCCTGAACCATTTTAAGGTACTCAAAAAAGTGTTGGAAGCAGTTTTTCCCAACCCGCAAAGAGAAGTATCCTTTATAACTTCAGCAATGTTTTCGAGTTGCATCACCCCTTTAAAACGTTCAAGCGTTTGGTGCGAAGCTTCATCTTTAGGTATTTTGGTTATTTTTTCGAGTATTTCGAGCATACGTTGTGTGCCTTCACGGCATGGAATACATTTTCCGCAACTTTCCTTTTGGATAAAGTCGATATAAAACTTGGTAATATCGACGATACAGCTTCCTTCATCCATCACAACAATTCCTCCGGAGCCCATTATAGCACCAAAGTTTTCGAGTTCCTCATAATCAACCTTAATATTCAGGTTTTCCTTTACCAGACAACATCCGGATGGTCCACCCAATTGAATGGCTTTAAATGCTTTGTTGTTTTTTACACCACCTCCGATTTTTTCAATAATTTCCTCGAAAGAAGTTCCCATTTCCACTTCAATTATTCCGGTATTTTTTATTTTTCCCGAAAGAGTGAATATCTTGGTTCCCTTGCTACTTTTGGTTCCAATTTGTCCAAACCAAACCGGTCCGTTTAAAATAATATGAGGTATATTACAAAGGGTTTCTACGTTATTGATAATGGTTGGTTTTCCCCACAAACCCCTTTCAGCAGGATAAGGCGGACGATAACGGGGCATTCCTCTTTTGCCTTCCAGGCTGCTTAGCATGGCCGTTTCTTCACCACAAATAAAAGCACCGGGTCCTTTTTTAATGATGATTTCCAGGTTAAATCCGCTATCAAAAATATTTTCTCCTATTAATCCATAAGCTTTTGCATCTTCCAGTGCTTTTCTAAATCTTTCTATCGCCAGTAAGTTCTCAGAACGAATGTAGATATAAGCTTTACTTGCACCAATTCCATAAGCTGCAATTGCCATTCCCTCAATTAATTTATGGGGATTGCTTTCGATAATGGATTTATCCATAAAAGCTCCGGGATCACTTTCATTGGCATTACAAATTAAATATCTTTGGTCGGAAGCGGTATCGTGAGCTATTTTCCATTTCCTGCCAGCAGGATAACCACTTCCACCTCTTCCTCTTAACTCACTTTTTTCGACAATTTTACATACTTCATTGGAAGTATAATGATAAATGGTTTTTACAAATGCCCTATAACCTCCGAAAGCAATAAAATCCTCAATAGAAGATGGATTAATAATTCCATTATAGGCCAATACAATTCTTTTCTGTCCGGCAAAGAAATCCACTTCATCTATAAAGTTTACATTTTCCCATAGTTGCAGGTTTTTCTGACGATACTGACCAATTACATTTTCGGTTGAAATATTGTTATTAAAAATACCATCAAAAACATCAGCAACAAGTTCCGGCGTTATTTTTTTGAAAGAAATCCTTGTCATACCGGGCAATTGAATATCAACAATCGGCTCTTCAGCACATAAGCCTAAACATCCTACCTCAATAATTTCAGCAATAATTTGTTTCTCAGCCAGATATTCATTTATAGCTGTTATGGTTTTTTTTGCACCTGCCACAATTCCACAAGATGCAGTACCAATATATATGATGGGTTTCGTAATTTTTTCATGGCGAAGTTTCTTAATTCTTTCCTCGGTATCTTTCGAGAAATTTGCCGTTTCGTTTAGCAGAACTTTTTCCTTTAAAAATTGAATATTGTTTTCCATACGTAAATGAAATTAAGCCTCTGATTTTTTTAAATTATCCAGAATATCCCTGATGTCAATAGGTTTCAATGAAGAATAAAATTCACCGTTTATAGCAATAACAGGAGCTAATCCGCAGCTACCCAAACAGGCAACTTCCTCAATACTAAACAAACCATCACGGGTAGTTTGTCCCGCTTTTATTTTCAAAAGTTTCTCAAGTTCCTTTTGAATGGGTTTTGATTCGGATAGATGACATGCTGTACCGTTGCATATTTTTATATGGAATTTGCCTTGCGGTATAAAACGGAATTGATCATAAAATGAGGCTATACCATATATTTTAGCTGAAGCCAGATTAAAGTGCTTTCCAATTTTAATAATTATTTCCTCCGATAAATATCCGGCGAAATCCTGTGTATCCTGCAATGCATCAAGCAAATCGTTTCTGCTTGTATTACTGTATTTCGCAATTATTTCATCAATACTGTCTGCCATGTTAGATGATTTATTAATTTCTTTACAAAAATAACAAAACTTTTTTTATTCACAAAGATTATTGTTAAAAAAATAACACTGTTATTCGGTTAACAACAATTACGGAGGAAATTTTACAGATTACATAATCTTTTGAAATTCAAATCAACTGTTTGTAATTTGAACGATTAATCTTCAATGTACTAATAACATGCATAATAACAATTCGATTATTGTTTAAAAATAAGGTTTCCCAAATATGAGAATACATTATTTTATTATTATCTTTGAAAATTGTAAATTTGTAGCGTTTTAGGAAAGAATAAAATGGATAACAAAAAAGAAATCATTATATGTTTGGGAAGCTCTTGTTTTGCAAGAGGCAACAAGCAAACGGTTAAGGTAATTAACGATTATCTGAAAAATAATAATCTGGAGAAAGATGTGTTTTATCATGGGAATCATTGTTTTGGGAAATGTGATAAAGGACCTTTTGTGAAAATCGGAGATGTAATATATGAAGATGTTAATACAGAAAATATTATCGATACTCTTGATAAAATATTTAAACGAAAAAAGTAAGTACCTTTTAATAAGCCAGTAGATTATGAATATTCCACTAATCGAAATAAAAAAAGACAAATGCAACGTATGTTATGCATGTGTAAGATCCTGCCCGGTGAATGCTATACAAGTAAAACAAAATCAGGATTATCCCGAAATAAATAAGGATTGGTGCATTGGTTGTGGTGGCTGTCTTAATGTTTGTTCGCCTAAAGCAATAGTTTACAGAGATTCAAAAGAAACGGTAAAGGAAATTCTAAAATCTTCCGCTAAAGTTGCTGCCATTGTTGGACCCAGCATTTCGGGCGAATTTGATGATATTACCGATTACCGGAAGTTTGTTCAGATGATTCGTCACCTTGGTTTTGACTATGTAAATGAAGTATCTTTTGGTGTTGATATCATTTCGCAGGAATACAAAAAGCTTTTTGATGATTTTAAAGGGAAACATTATATAACCTCAATTTGTCCGCCTATTGTTTCTTTAATTGAAAAATTCCACCCTGAATTGATTGATAATCTGGCGCCTTTGTCATCGCCAATGATAGCAACTGCAAAAGTGGTTCATAAGATTTACGGAGAAGACACCAAAGTGATTTTTATAGGACCTTGTATTGCTGCAAAAAATGATATTAAAAACAATAAAGAATGGTCGGAAGTTGATGAAGTACTTACCTTTGTGGAACTTCGCCAACTGTTTGAAGAATTTAACATTAAGGAAAACAACCTTGAATTCTCCGATTTTGATTCACCTTTAGGTTACAAAGGTTCACTTTTCCCAATTAGCAATGGCATATTACAAGCAGCAGATATTGATGAAAGCTTACTAACCGGCAAAGTAACAACAGCTGAAGGGAAATCAAATATTTTGGCTGCAGTAAGTCAGTTTGAGCAAAGTGTAGATTATATCAAACAGAATTTCAATCTGTTCTATTGCGAAGGTTGCCTCATGGGACCAGGAACATCTCGTGGAGGAAAGAAGTTTATCCGTAGAACTTTGGTTACAGAATATGCAAATAAACGATTATGCGATTTCGATCTGGAAGACTGGAAGAAAAACATCAAGACTTTTGATACATTTGATCATTCAAGAGGATTTCAGGTAAATGATCAGCGATTGCCCGAACCCACGGAAGATGAAATTCAGGAAGTTCTGAAAGTTATTGGTAAAGCTGATTATGATGATAATGTGGGGTGCGAAGCCTGTGGTTACAAATCCTGCAGAGACTTTGCATATTCAGTTTCAAAGGGATTGGCAAAACCTGATATGTGTATAACCTTTTCGTTGAAAAACAAGCAGGAATATATTAAAGCTCTAAAAAAGAGCAACGACGATCTGGCAAAGATACAGAACCAACTGAAACAATCGGAAAAAACGGCCAGAAATGAGCAGACAAAAGCAAAAGAAGCTTCTGAAACGATTACAGCAATGATGCAGAAGCTGAATGCAGGTGTGCTGATTGTTGATGAAAACCTCAAAATTGTTCAGTCTAATGAGGGTTTTATCAATATCCTGGGTGAAGAAGCACGTGAAATAAATGAAATTATTCCGGGCTTGGTAGGTGCAGATCTGAAAACCCTGCTGCCTGTTCAGTTTTACAAAATGTTTTCTTATGTTTTGTCAAACAACGACGATGTATTGAACAGAGATGTGCATTTTGGTGAAGGATTGCTAAACGTATCTATTTTTACTATCCGTAAGGATAAAGTGGTAGGAGCCATTGTGCGCGATATGTTTTCCCCTGAAGTTAGAAGTGAGGAGGTTATCAATCGTGTTAATGATGTAATTGACGAAAATCTATCACTGGTTCAGCAGATTGGTTTTATATTGGGTGAAGGTGCAGCCAAAACCGAAAAGATGTTGAATTCTATTATTGAATCCTATAAAACCAAGAAAAAATAAACTACATGGACGGAAAATTTCATATTGAAGTTAATTGTCAGCAAAAAAACCATGATGGGGAACGTATTTGCGGAGATGTTTTCATTTCGCGGAAGCTGAAGGAAGAAAACCGTATTGTTGTGGTTTTGTCGGATGGTATGGGACATGGAGTAAAAGCCAATATCCTCGCAACATTAACGGCAACAATGGCCGTAAACTTTACCGAAGAACATAAGGATGTAAGTAAGATTGCTGAAATCATAATGAATACGTTGCCGGTTTGCAGTGAACGTAAAATCAGCTATTCGACGTTTACCATTCTTGATATTGATGCGGATGGAGAAGTAAGAATTCTGGAATATGATAATCCGCAATGTATTATATTGAGAGGTGCAGAAGTTTTTACACCCGAATGGACCTGTGTATATTTGAATACCGTTAAAAATGCCAATAAAGAATTGCTTACCTGTACATTTAAACCCCGCAAAGAGGATAGGATTATTTTTGGTTCTGATGGAATCACACAATCCGGATTAGGTAGCGGGAAACATCTGTTTGGATGGGGAAGAGATAATTTTCAGGAGTTTGCACATGATCTGGTGAAAAACGATCGTTTTATTTCGGCACAACGCCTGGCTGCAAAAGTGGTTAACATGGCAAATATTAATGATAATTACCAGTCGAAAGACGATACAAGCTGTGCAGTTGTTTATTTCCGCGAACCCCGCAAAATGCTCATTTGTACCGGACCACCTTACGAAGAACATAAAGATAAAGAATATGGTGATATCGTAAGGAATTTTAATGGGATAAAAGTGCTTTGCGGTGCAACAACCAGCGATATTATTTCGCGTGAACTAGGAAAAGAAATAACGGATAGCTTTGAATTCAACGATCCTGATCTCCCTCCCGTTTCCTTTATGGAAGGTGTTGATTTAATTACCGAAGGAATACTAACCTTAAGTAAGGTTTCTGAAATATTGCGTACTTATTCCAATCAAACCAAAATAGGCAAAGGACCTGCCGACTTAATCGTTAAATATCTGCTCGACAGTGATGAAATTCATTTACTTGTTGGAACTCGTATCAATATAGCCCATCAGGACCCGAGTTTGCCAGTAGAACTGGAAATCAGAAGAACGGTTGTAAGACGTATAGCCCGTTTGCTCGAAGACAAGTTCCTTAAGGAAGTGGAAATGAGTTTTATTTAGTTAATAAGCGATGCACTGAGCGATAACGAAGTGTTAATAGTGATTTTGCTGCTAAACCGAAATTGCAAATCAATTTGCTAAGCTTTGGTAAGATTTTTTGATTAATTTAAGGTGTTTGCATTTTGCATTTTGTTTGTTGAAAAAAAGATACGTATCTCTTGATGAAAAGATACGCATCTCTTGATGAAAAGATACGCATCTTTTTAAGAAAAGCTCCGCATCTTTTTATGTATTCAATTTTCGGCTCATAAAATCACCTTTAATTCCTTTGATAAAGAAATCACCATTATCGAAAACAATATGCCCTTTGCTTATAACTATTTCGGCTTTGCCTTTAAGCTTAAAGCCCTCGTAAATATTACTATCGCATCTTTGATATTGGCTTCTCAAATTGATGGTGCTTTCTGTTTCGGGATTCCATATTACAATATCAGCATCGTAACAACTGCAGATTTTCCCTTTATTGGATAATCCGAAGATTTCGGCTGCATTTGTTGATGTGAGTGCTACCCATTGCTGTAAACTTATTTTTCCGGTTAATACACCATAAGTGTAAAGTAACGACAAACGGTATTCAATACTGCCGGCTCCATTTGGGATTTTGGTGAAATCATCTTTTCCTTTATCTTTTTGCCCAGTCAAATTAAAAGGACAATGATCGGTACCAATTGTTTTAATGCTGTTATCAGCAAGTCTTTCCCATAGCTCTTTATTATCAGTTTTGGAACGTAAAGGTGGACTAATGACATATTTTGCTGTTTCAAAATCATCATTATCATATACTTCTTCATTTAATAAAAGATAGTGCGGACAGGTTTCTATCATTACATTGGGTAAATTGTACTGTAAAATCTTTTGTATAGAAAGTGCCGATGAAATATGAACCAGATAAGTTTTGCACTTGGTTTGAGCAGCCATAAGTAATACTTTTTCCACTGCTTCGGCTTCCACTTCTGCTGGTCTTGAAAGGGCATGATAGCGGGGCGATGTTTTGCCTTCTTTTATCAGCTGCTTTTGCAATTCAAGAACTTTATCGCCATCTTCGCAGTGTACTGTAACAATTCCATTGAATTTTGCAACAACCTTCATTATTTCAAACAGTTCTTTGTATGAAATACCAATACTTCCCTTATATGCCAGATAGGTTTTGAATGAAGTAATTCCTTCTTTTTCTATGCATTGCTTAATTTCATAAGCCAAGGAAGATTGCCACCACGTAATACCAATATGCAGCGAATAATCGGCAAGGGAGTTTTCGGCAACAGCTTTGCGTTTATGTAATGCATCTATAAGTGATTCCCCTTTCGACGGAGTAACAAAATCAATAAAAGAAGCAGTACCTCCGGAAAAAGCAGCTAAACTGCCTGTATAAAAATCATCGGATGAATTACCGGCAGGTGTTGGTAAATCGAGATGTACATGCGGATCGATTCCACCCGGAATAATGTATTTGCCTTTGGCATCAATTACATAAGCTGATAATGGCTTGGGAATATTATTGCCTATCAATGCTATACTTTTATTCTTAATAAGCACATCTGCAACTATGGTTTCAGTTGCATTTATGATAGTTCCGTTTTTTATCAGTATATAGGTCATGATGTTTATATTAGACTTCAAAGTTACTAAAAAGATTGGAGTTAAGAATACACAAAGTTGTACAAAAATCCTTACAAAAACAGCAATGAATTGAAAAATATTATGTTAAAATAAAATATCAGCTTGAATTTTATATATCTTTGTTTCTTTATTTAAAAAAACTA
>CAZYEM010000176.1:0-8813 GCA_964646395.1 uncultured Bacteroides sp. | reverse complement strand
ATTGTGCCAGATATGATTATGAATCCGCATGCGATTCCGTCGCGTATGACGATTGCCCAGAACTTGGAGCAGCTTCTAGGTAAGACAGCTGCGCTATCAGGAGGAATTGGAGATGGTACATCGTTTATGAATGATGGTTCACCACAGGAGGCGATTGGTGGAATTTTGGAACAGATGGGATTTGAGAAATATGGAAATGAGGTGATGTATAATGGTGCGACGGGAGAGCAGATTCCTACTGCGATTTTCATTGGTCCTGTCTATGGAATGCGTCTAAAGCATATGGTGGAGGACAAGTGGCAGGCGAGAGGACAGGGACGTAGAGAAATGAGAACGCATCAGCCGACGGGAGGACGTGGGGCTCAGGGTGGATTAAAGATTGGTGAGATGGATCGTGATGCGATTATTGCGCATGGAGGTATGTCGTTTGTGAAGGAATCATTTATGGAGCGATCGGATGGAGCGAAGATACCATTGTGTGTGGCATGTGGTATGATTCCTATTTTTAATCCACGATTGAATTTGGCGATTTGTCCCATGTGTGATGGACCCGTGAAGTATACAGGAAACACCGTTGATAATTTAGAGATTCTTCCACCACTTGGACGTCCCAAATCACGCATTGTTCAAGTGGAAATTCCTTATTCGACAAAGCTCCTGACACATGAACAGGAATCGTATTTGAATATGGCGATGCGTTTTATGACGACGAGTGGATTTCAGCGGTTGACGCCTTTTGAATTTTCGGGTACGTCGAGTGAAATCGTAAAGACGCTTCCAGAAATGATTTTACCACCGATTATTGCACCTGCATATGTGGAAGATAAGCCTATTGTTACGATGACGGTGGAACAATTACGTTCCATGGGAGCACAGGTGAATGATTTATCGAAGAAGGAGAAGGCGCAGTTGGATACGATTCAGGAAGGAGGGCTATTAGATGAAAATGGAGAAGAAGTGATTCAACTGGGTCAAATGGATCAGATGGTATCTCAGCAATTTCCACAAATGGGTCAGGGCTTTCAACCACAAAATGAAATCATTATGCCACAGATGGGTGGAATGATGGCACCAGATTTTGGAATGCCTGTAGGATCAAAAAGTATGTTACCGATGGGTGGAATGAGGATGCCAGATTTTGAAATGCAAACCGGATCATATGCTGAATCACCCCATCAAGATGGAATGATAGAAGGAGGAACGGTTCCAGGAATGGGACCGATCATTGCGGTTCGTACAGATGATGAATCTTTTGCGGCGGATGGTTTGATGGGAGGTCGTCCGATTCGTAGAAATATGTATCGTGGAGGAATGAATATGGGTCCGATGGGTCCGTCCATGGGTCCGATGGTAGAGCGATATACACCAGCAAGTGGTGGGTATTTGTCAGCAATGGGTGGAAATAATGGAGGTCAATCCTCCACAAATCCAGCAGTAACAGTAACAGTGAATAAATTGGAATAGTTCATTTGATATAAAATTGACTACCTAAAATTCAATTGTGTTGTTAAAGAAAATGGCGGATAATTTTGTGTTCATTGATAACATCTATCGTAGTCGTCAATCGCTACTGGACATTCTGGAGGCTCGTGATTATGATGTTGCTGCCTATCGTAAATTTTCTCCGGCAGAGGCAACTGCTGCGGCGGATGCATTTACGGGATTGAGCTTTAAGGTTTTCAAGAAAAGCGATGCGACGAAGGTATGTGAGGTGCGATATGCAAACATTAGTCGTCAGAAGCTAGATACGTTCTTTGATGACATTCTAGACGATGCGTCAGAGAATACGGAGGTGATTGTGATGATGTCAGGAGCAGTGACGGATGCACATCATTTGATTGCATTGAAGCAGTATACGAAACTAAAAGAGGAGACGGCTGATCGAGTAGAAAAGGTACGACGAAAATTGCGGGTCTCCTTCTTTAGCATTTATATGCTGGTAGTGAATCCATTGAATCATGTCTTGGTTCCGAAGCATGAAATCGTACCTGAGGCGGAACACAAGCAATTGATGGAGTCGATGTATATCACTCATAAATCAAAATTTCCAGAAATCAAGTTCCATATAGATCCCATTGCCCGTTGCATTGGAGTCGTACCAGGCGACATAGTTAAAATCACAAGAGCGAGTGCATCATCGGGTGAATCGATTGTGTATCGTGTGTGCGCTCCTTAATGCGCTCCTTCATCATATTAGATATAGCGTATATGTTCCTTCCTATTAAAACTTTCCTATTTTTTATGATGTATTGTCTTTCCACCATACATCATCAAATAGAAGAAAAAGAAGAAATGAAAATACGAAAGGAACGATAGGAGAATCATGGCGGATGTAAAATGGATGGAAAAAAAGAAAGAGTTTCAAGATCGCTTTAATACACTATCAACTAGTAATAATATTGATCAACTTGTTGCTAATTTAGATGTTGCTACCGCAAGATATATTTCAAAGGGTGGACTTTCTCAAAATTCAGATCCTAATGTGAATCCAGATTACGCCGATATCATTCGATTATCACAAGAAGCGGAACAAATTAAAAAAAAGTATGTGTCATTGAATGATGATATATTAAAATTTGTAGGCAAAGAGGCAAAACAGAATAATATGTCCGATTTGTTAACGAAAACAGGATCCTTACAAAAGGAAATTACTGGTCTACAACGGATTCAAGAGGAGATAAAAACGGATGTAGAAAGTGCTGTGGCGAGGGATGAATTGCTCCGGTCTAGAGACACAGATCTGAATACCCATCAACTTTTTATATTAAATCGTCCTGTTCGTCGAAATATGATCCCCTATTTATGGGTTTTATCTATTGTATTTGTGGGAATAGGACTTGTGCTATTACGAATGCCACCGCTGCTGCCTGTGCTTGGAGTATCTAATGAAGATATGGTAGCGTTATCAGCGAACTTTTGGTACCAGCTCACTTCTTTTTTTACAAATAATGTAATGTGGATCGCAATTGTTGGAGCATGTATAGTAGTCATTCTATTTTTAGGGTTAAAAGTGGGAGGCGTCTTTGGATAATTAAAACACACTATTATGGTAGTAGGCATGTCAATTTGTCCGAGACAAACGATATCAACCGATAGCGAACTGAGTGCAACATTTGGTGATGCGACGAATATAGGGGTCCTACCAGGTACTCCCAATCCTTCTTCCGATCGAGATGCAAAGGGTAAATTAACACAAAGCGCTCTTTCTATCATTGTAACAAAATTAAAAGGAAGTGGTAAGATTCCATCATCAACAAGTTATACGCCAGAAGAATTTATTCAAAAGCAACAAGCGTTAATACAGAGTCTTCAAACCGAATATTGTTTTTATGAATCGCGTTACATGTATGCACTTGATAAGGTATTTAATGCAATTCGCAGCGGATATCTTACTAATACAGACGATAAAAAGGCGATTGTGGAACGCTATTTGGATTCAACAAAAATGTTAAATTTGCGTTTAAATGATTTGACACAAATTATGAATGCGGTTACGGAACATATGCTTACAACATCCGACAGTATTCAGGAAGAAATCATAAGATACAACAAACAAATTAAAGCACAAAAAGAGAGTTTAGACAAGCAAAATAAAATCATTAATTCAGGTGAAGCTACTACAAACATCCGAAAGGAAATGGTAAAGTACACGGAGGAGAAAGCAAAATATACTGATAATTTGTTAAAATTATATAGCTTTTTAAATATTGTTACACTTGGTTTGTTGGTATATATCTATAAGGCAGCGGATAATTAAAAAGAAGAGAAAGAGGTGTGATATAATTTCTGATGGGAATCTAGGAATGGCAGGATTAGATACGGTTATTAAGGATACATCATTTTACCAAGACATAGAGTTAGCTACCGCGCTAGGTACATTTAGGAATAATCCTGCTCAATTACAATCATTTTTACAAAAACAACAAGCATCTGTATATAATGACATCGCGAAGCAAAAGAGCAATACGTTTAATAAAGTCTACGGAGATTTAAATCGTGCTGCCAAATCGCAAGAATCTGTGCTTATGTATAATCAACGCAACAAAGAGCTTGCCTCTATACATGATCAAGTTTATAGTAATCAAAAGAATATGGCAACGGCGGTAACGAATGATAAAAATATAGCAAATCGTAAAAATGAAATGAATGAATGGTCAGTTGGTAATAAAAATGATACACTATTTGTATATTCTTCGCTATTTATTGCGCTTTCAGGATTGCTACTGTGTATTGTTCTTTGGAAATTGGGAATCATGAGTGCCTCTTTTTGTGGATCATTAGCCGCCCTATTGATTATCATTTTTGTATTAATCCTGATGAATCGTTATCAATACACTGATATTTTACGCGATAAGAGATACTGGAACAGAAAGAATTTTAGTGGTAAATATGGAAAGATTCCTTTACCATCTTGTCCAGGTTTAATGGATGATATTACATCTGGTGCAGCAGCGGTCTCTCAATATGCGCAAAATGCTCAAAGGAGTGTGATGACAGCAGGAGTCAATGCAACCGCTGCCATAGCATCTTCCGCATCTGATTTAGCACAATCCATGCAACCAGCATCTGTGTCCTAATATGATACAAACGCATCTATACAATGATTTGTAAAACATGTAACTATTTTTTACAAAACATTATATCCGAAGCATAGTAGGATATCGCATGTCGATCAATACAGTGGATACAGCAAATCCAGCGACTTGTCGTCAGATGCCAACAGGCATTGAGAAAATTTCAACAGGCATTACGAATTGTTCGCGCCCAGAAGAAACGATAAGAAAAGATAAATTCATTACCAATACCCTCCGTCTAAAAGAGGATATTGCTTCCCTTCGTGCGAATGTAAATGATTCTCTTGCTGTTGGTGAATCCATGTTTGGTAGTTATGGACATAGTGATATTACAAAACAGATACGTGATCGTAATGACGATTTGACCAATAAGAAAGAGAGTTTAATTCAGGATATTAATACAAAAGAATCTATCATCGAACGTGCAAATCGTGATTTTACGGACGTGAAACGAACTCTTCCTGAAAAACAACCGAAAAAAATATTACATTTTATTGAAGATTATACTCTCGCAGTATTATCCATGTCCTATTTATTTATGCTTTGCATCGGTATTTATTATTTGTCTATTGATAATAATCTCGAATTTAATACATCTAACTTTACTCAGGCACTTATGAATAGTGTCTTTCTTAGTATTGTTGTTGGAGTAGTCCTATATTATATTTCTTAGGATTCCATTTATTCCATTGTCGCTTCATACTGTTCCATATCATTATCATCTTCAAACAATCGTAATTGCTTGAAGGATCTCTTATTGGACGGTTCGCCACACTTATCTGAGAGGCGTTTGTAGAGCTCGGTTTGTGACAATTTTCGTCCCACTCCGCCACCGATGCCTTCGTACCAATTTTTATAGACGCGAAAGATGTCTTTGATTTCTGCTTCATAGCCTCCCTTCGGAATTTCACGAATACGTGCCTTCATGAACTTCGCCACAGAATCAAAGGACTCCTGATACTTGCTTGACTCTTGGGTCACAATCGCGGGGATTTGTCCCAGACCGTGGGGAAGATATTCTGTTTTGTAGATGTGAACGAGACGAGACATGAAGAGGGTTCGCCAACGATACATGTTCGCATCCAATTTATTGTCACGGCGATAAATGTGCTCCTTTTCATTCACTTCCTCCACACCTGGATCTACGAACTTAGATTCAAACGGAGCAGCACGAACACGGCGCCATGTACCTCTGTCCATTGTATTGATCGCAGGAAACGCATTACACAACATAAAGATTTTGCCCGTAATTTTGAACTTGGTCTGGTCTTCAAAGAGTCCACGGGCTTCTACATCATCCTCTCCCGTGAACTGCTTCATACGCGACGTATTCAAGGGCTCTCGGTCATCTGGTTCTGCCATATAGATGAAACGTTTATTGCGAATCGCCATGATATCAGGATTCGCTGCTCCTGCATCAGGTCGCTTTCGTGTCATGGCTGTGGACTGAAGAGAGGATGCGTAATCGCCGAGCACCATCGACATGAGGTCCACCAGCTTCGATTTACCATTGCCACCCACACCAATCCAGGTTTCGTACGTCTGTTCTTTATTGGCACCTTCGAGACAGGATGCTAGTTTACGCCACATGTACTGACGTAGTTCGACGCGAGGAAAGAGTTTTGCCATGAAGTCATCAATCTCTGCGTGAATGATGGCTTGTTCTTTGTCTCGAGGATTGTATTCGACATAGTCAATGGGGTCGCAATTCTTGGTCTGGTAACGTCCTGCCATAAAGGTAATAAAGTCAGTAGGCTCTGCTTTGCGGAAGATGACTTCATATTCTTTGACGTCATCGTCACTGGTGCGAACAGAATGTAAATCAATGACACCATTATTGAAACCAATGAGGTATTGATTGGAATTCAGCTTCAAGGCAAAGTCCTCTTCATAGAAGAGTCCAATACACTCTTTCATCACAGCATCTTTGAAGCCAGAGGTATAGAGACATTGTTCAATCTTGGTCATTTTCTTCATACGTGTCTCTTCAAAGCTGCGTTCATCATTTCCCAGATTGGTGAGACGATTGCGGATTTTGGTACGCGTATCAGAAATGACCTGCGCCACTTCCGTCGTCATTTTGTTGCGAAGATCAATGCCTTGTGGCAACCGTTTCCAACAATTTCCAGTGAATTCAAACCATTCGACTTTCTTTGAATCCACCGACGCACAATAGTTGTTGCTGTACATTTTCTTCATGAGACGAGCAATATGAGTATGAGTCGCATCCACTTCTCTTTCGACAAAGTCCACAAAGCTCTCATTCATGATTTTGCGATATTTCTTTGGATTGTCCATTTTTGACCACATGTGAAGGGAGCGAATGGTAAAATGACGATCCGAACCATGACGATTCCATCCGCGCTGCCAGTCGCGTTGTAGTGCTGCGATGTTATTTTCACTTGCTTTCATAGATTTAGCGCTGAATTCCATCCAGACATCGAACATTTCTAAGGAGGGATCGATGTGATGAAGGCACCATCCCACTTCAATCCATGTGGCGTAGGAGGTTGCTCTCTCAGCGGTCAAACATTGAAGAGCGAGCTGTTTTGCCATGGAGATGGTGTCACGTGCCAATTGTCCGCAGCCATTATTACTGGTCAGGTGAACAACAGGAATATCAAGAGGAGCATCTTCGAGTATGGGAAGCATCGACTTCTTTCCTGTGCAGTAGTCCAAACGTGATTTCCATTCTTCCTGTGTTTTTTCATCGAAGGGGACGCTTTGTAGGCGAAGATTGTAACGAATGGATAAGAGTTCGAGTAGTTGACGAGGTTGATAAATGGATTCATCTTCTTCGTAGAATGTTTTGGTGTGCGGATCGTAGACGTAGACAGAGGCGAGATGATAGGCTGGAATGTCAGGTTTGGATTCGCCATAGAAGAACCAGCCGTTCTTTTTTACGATGGCTTCATCAAAGATGTCTTTTTCAGCATTGATGTATCCTGTGTTCTTAAAGGTGGAAGTCAGATTTTGATGTTCAAGAGAGCGGTGACGAAGTACTTGTTGATGTTCGGAAGAGAGAATGAGATCGGGGCATTGAATGTGAACACCATCTTTGATTGCACGTTGAAGAGAGTTTACTTTTTTATCTTCATAAGGCGCAGGGCGCAACGTAATAAAGAATCGGAGGGGTTGATGATCCTCCAAGTCATAAAAGTGGGTAATGTTTTTAACATATTCGCGAACAAAGTCATGGATGTGAGAAAGCTCAAATTGTCGTTCAATGGCACGTTCAGCGGGGTATTTGAAATCCAGATCAATCAAGATGGGTGTCTGCCAATCGCAGCGACGCTGCTCCACTAGATTAAGGGGACGACGTTGCTGAGTAAACAGATATTCGTGGAGTAGATCGAGAAAGGTTTGGTACTCTTCATCTTTGACCATGAATTTTCCGCGCATCGTTCCCATACCCGTAAAGGAACATGGATCACCTTTTTCGATGACTCTGTGTGAGTCAAGAAAGACGCCCAGCGCGGTTTCTAGAAGATTATCAGTGAGTGTCGGCGGCATGTTGTTACGACCTGACATCCCTTTTTGGACCAGTCAAATTTTATTCATAAGAAATCGCTCATTATCATATAATGTATAATTAATACAATGGATAAGAATGAGATAATATATTATGTTAAATAAAGGATCATACATGCAAAACTCACAAAAATTGATTTAAAAGGTTCTAACAAATAGGAGTAGGAACCATGAAAGAAACTGACTTTTGCCCGACGTGTAAATACTATTTGTATCTAGATCAACAGGATGTGGAAAGTGCCGACAAGTCATCCAATAAAGTAGAGAAGACACTCCGACGAATTTGTCGCAATTGTGGATATCAACACCAAGATCAACAGGGTGGTCTGATTCTTGAAATCGATTTGAAAGAGAAGACCTCGGAGGGATACAAAATTCTCATGAACGAGTTTACAAAGAATGATCCGACACTTCCTCACGTCAACACAATTAAATGCCCTAATGTTGGATGCGACACTAATACATCTGGAAAAGAAAAGGACGTCATTTATTTGAAGTATGACGCTATTAATATGAAATTCCTTTACATATGTAACGTATGTGATGCGCAGTGGCGTTCTAAAGCGTAAACCCCTAAAGAGGAACTCTCCCTTCCTCATATTTTTTTATGATATCCATGATGTATTGTTTGGCATCGAGCAGTTCACGAGCCGTAGGAATGATAAAATCTTCCGATCCATCAGGACCGGGATCATAACGTAAGCAGAA
>CAZYEM010000175.1:6242-8830 GCA_964646395.1 uncultured Bacteroides sp. | reverse complement strand
CATGTTTGCGTGGATTCAGTTGACGTGTAAGTGGTAAAGTAATAAAAGTGCATAACTCAGAGATTGAACTAAATTTATAAAAAGTCAAGAAACATTTACGCCATACTCTTTCAATTGTTCAATGGTATTGATGTCTCCAGACCTAACAAGAGATTCAAGGCACTCATATTCACGCAATCCAACTTCAGAAATGTAAGCCTTTTTATCAGCAATAACGATTTTGAGCAGTTCTTCTTTGTTCATCGTGTAGTCAGTTTGAACTAAATTTATAATAAGTCAAGAAAATTCGTGACGAATAAGCCTCTATTCGTGGCTTACCTCGGGGTCATACGGACTTTTACCGTCTTCACATAGAAGCACTCATGCTTCCGATTTTTAGCGTCACGAAAATTGGTACCGCTACGGAGAATCGAACTCCGATTAACGAGATGAAAACCCGTTGTACTAACCGTTATACGATAGCGGCGTAAAATGGAGCCTCCGACTGGACTTGAACCAGCAATATCCACATTACAAATATGGCGCTTCACCAATTAAGCTACAGAGGCATGATTAACAGAACAAAGATAAATATACACACTTTTATTTATTTGTCGATAACAATTTTTAGCTCAACGAAAAATATTTTGAGTTTTCGAATCGTTGAGCTATACTTATAGATATATGGAAAAAGAACAACTAACAAAACTTGTCAACGAAAATTTGACAATTCGCAAAATTTCAATCCGAGAAAAATCGTCTTTTAGTAATGTAAGATATTGGTTGAAAAAACATGGATTGAAAACAAAAACTTATGAAAAAGAAAAAAGAAACTGTTTATGCTGCGAAAAGGAATTGACAGGAAGACAAACCGCATTTTGTAGTTCACAGTGCCAAGCAAATCGTAGACAAAATGATTTGGTAGATAAATGGAAGAAAAAAGAAATTATCGGATATTCTGGAAAGGTCATGAACGTCAAACCCTTCGTGCGCAGATACATGATTGAAAAATATGAATATAAATGTTCCAAATGCGGATGGGACGAACTACATCCGGTGACAAAACTTCCACCATTAGAAATAAATCACATTGACGGTAATGCTTCCAATACATGGGAAGAAAATTTGGAAGTTCTTTGTCCAAACTGCCATTCTCTAACTACCAATTACAAAAACCATAACAAAGGAAATGGCAAGAGAAAAAGATAAATTAGTTCAAACTAAAGGAAATGGTGGAGTATATGGATTCTTTTCTGTCACGAACGATGAATTGTTGTAGCGCAAATCATACGCATAGTTGTATGCTCGCTTGAAATCGTCAGTGCCTTCTTTGGCTAGATGGCGCAGTGTTGCCGATTCTCGTTCGCCACGTTGCCAAACCCCGTGGTCGTCGCTGAATTGGTAAAACCAATCGTGATGTTGCAGTGCTGTTTTGTATTCTTCGAGCGTCATGTGTATGAGTGTGGTGGAGATTTATAAAAAGTCAAGCTTTAAGATTTAGCCAAGACAGTTTTTTTCTTCTCGCCAGCCCGAATAAGGTCGTGGAGCATATTTGCTGCAACTTCAACATCCGCTCGTGTTGGAGTATTCAATAGCACATGATAATAATCATTCGAAATTCCCAGCTGATTCTTTAGTTCGGACGACAGTTGATAATTAAAAAACAACCAATCTCTGTCCCAGAAAAAAAGTTCATCTCCCAAGTCCTCAATGTCACAATCGTCACAATCTAAATGTTCTAAAGTCTTCAACGGTTTTCTTCCAGCAAGTTTGATTAGCTCGTTGACTGGGTCAAGATACGCAGATTTGAATTCTTTCTTGGGAAGATTAACCTCCATGTCTCGTGCAAGTTCGATTGTTGCTGTTAACAATCCATGCAGAATTGCTTCTTCAATTGCCGAATGTCCGCCTTTTTTGACCGGATTGGGAGAAACCAATGCGTAAAGAACATCGACAGCTTTCACCAACAAAGCACCCGTGTTCAATTTTTCGAACTGGGGTGACATAAATGTAAGACCTTCAGTTTCATCCACATCCAGATAGTATTCCATGTCCGATGCAAGTGTAAGAGCAAGTGCGTGTACTTGCCGAGGAGTAAGTTGCATGTTACGATTTTTTGGAGAGTTCCACATAATGTTATAATGTTGATTTTTTATTTTTAGTTCGTCGAATGAAAAGTGATTACGGATTTATAAAAAGTCAATCAAAATCCGTACAAAGCAGCGTGTCTAAGTTCGGTCAAAGTAAATGCCACCTCGCGCCAACGATGAGTGTCGCTTGTGAAAACATAAGTACGAATGATGGAACGATGCGAAAACTTCCACCCAGACTCAGCTAAATTTTCTTTGCACTTAGCAACGGTGATAATTTTGTTGGGTTTCATTGTTCAGATAACCTAACAGATTTTTTATAAAAAGTAAAGAAAAAAATGGTAGGAGGTGAGGGATTCGAACCCCCAACATGACGCCTATAAAGCGCCGGTTCTAGCCGTTGAACTAACCTCCCATAATCTAACAAGAATAAATATACCCTTGTTTAATTTTTTGTAAAGAACAAAAGTTTTAATTGATACAAACAGCGTTTGGTTTTTTGTCACCAACTACCTCGGT
>CAZYEM010000175.1:5043-6142 GCA_964646395.1 uncultured Bacteroides sp. | reverse complement strand
AAAAGTTTTAATTGATACAAACAGCGTTTGGTTTTTTGTCACCAACTACCTCGGTAGAAAAAGTTTCGCCGTCAAACTCGCCGACGGCAGGACTGTAATGTACAGCACCATAACTGTTACCCTCGTCATCGGCTGAATAAACTACTTCAAGGTCAGGGTGGTTCTTAGCAATCTTTTGTAGGTGGGAGATATAGTCTTTGAGTTTCATCGTGTATCAACGTGATTAGTTTTTATAAAATGTCAAGCGGAAATTACAAACCCCGTTTCATCTTTTTTACCTTTACCTTTCGCTTTCAATCCAACGACGACGTTTTTACCATCATTGAAACGAAGATCGCTTTCGTCGCCATCAATAACGGTATAACCTTTCCACTCTTTAGGAAGTTTATTAGCAAACACAGCAGCAATGTTTCCGCCAGTGCGCAAAACCTCTAAAGCAGAGTTTTCGTTTTCTTCGCTACGAGAAAATGTCAAGTGATAATTCTTGGGCATCTTGCCAAGTGCAAAATCAATTGCGCGCTTTGCCGACTTGGTATAGTCGTAGAATTGCACTTCTGGAAACGTGTCAAAGATGCCTAGACGTTCCCAAGGAACATCACTAGTACCGTTAAGACGAACGCAAACTTTCTTTTCTTCTTTTTTGCCACTGTTGACAAGATTGGTAATGTCTTGGGAAATGGTTTCTAAAAACTTTGGCTTATCGGAAAAGAAAAGACGAGTCTTGCGAATGCGTGCTTCTTTAACGTTATTCATTGCACCGCGTCCGGCGGTGTAAAGACAAGACGCCAAGCAACCGGCGGAAGCGTTGGCACAAAGGTTGCCGAAACCGGCTTCGTTTGCAGGAGCTAGATAGAGAATGCCAGTAAGGTAACCAAACTTTTCACCTTTGACAGTTTTAGCGTCAGTACCGACGGCGAGGAGGGAGAGTTTCATGAAACAGAGAGTGGAGTACTTTTTATAAAAAAGCAAGAAAAATATAAAATAAAAAATGGTGCGAAGACCGGGAATCGAACCCGGAACCGACAGTTTAGAAAACTGTTGCTCTATCCGGTTGAGCTATCTTCGCAAAAATTGGGGTGCCTCTTGCCCCGTATGAACA
>CAZYEM010000175.1:0-4943 GCA_964646395.1 uncultured Bacteroides sp. | reverse complement strand
TATCCGGTTGAGCTATCTTCGCAAAAATTGGGGTGCCTCTTGCCCCGTATGAACAAATGAATAACTATATAAATACATCAAGATGATTGAGCCTACCTCACCTTGATTTAACTTTCACACTCTAGCAGATTTTTATAGAATGTCAATCACCAACTTGATTAAAAACTGAATTATTTTTGAGCAAAGCAAAGCCACGCTTTGATTTTCTTTCGGTTTGAAAGATGCTCAAAAACTCATTTCTTCTTTTTTTCGAGAATCAACTTTGGTTGTGGCAGCGACGGGGTTGGCGTTGGGGCTGCTAACTTAGGGTGATCCACGGTTAAAGTTTTGCCGTTGGAAATACGAATCTTCATGGTAACAATACAACATCATCGGATAAATATACATTGTTCGAAGATAAGTCAACAAAAAAATAAAATTTACAAAAAAACTTTCAAATAAAATTTCCTGTTGTATTTTCCATGACCGATTCAAGATTTTTCTTCCAATTAGGAAGTTCGTACCCGTCAAAAATAATTGCAGAGTTGACAATGAATTGCTTGTTGAACTTCTGCGAGATAGCAGAGATAGGTTCTTCACAATGGTTGTTGCCATCATAGCAAAGACCATTAGCGAACAGCACAGCATGGTGACTATTGCTAGGGCGACCACGCGCACCTTGGTTGACAAAGTGGCAGCTTACATAAACCGCCCAACGGCACGAAACCAATTCTAACCACCACAAGTGATTGTTTGCACTCTCGGCTAGTTCAACGTTATTGCAAGCTACGCCTTGCTCTTTCATCACCTCCAAGACCTTGCTCGTGTATGTTCCTTTGTTTCGTTTGCACTCTACTAGTTCTTCCAAGACAGATACGTTAGTATCAAACAAGCAAGTCAAGGCAACTGGGCCGCAGTTGTATGCGCCCAGCTGGTGATAATGACGAATTTTTTCTCTGTATGTTAGCATGAGAGTGGACGGTTGATGCTCATTGAGCTACCAACAGAAAACCCATCTTGCGCGATTGTCGAGTTAGAAACTATGTTTACTCGTGTAGATGTGCTTTTTAGTCTAGGAAACGACCGGCGAGTAAACCCTTCAACCGCTTGTTTTTTGCTTGCTACCACAATACCATAACGAGTTTGCGTGTCGCTACGTTCAGATTCGTTCATAGCAGCGAAGCGAGTTTGTTCTACCGTAGCTTTGGCTTCGGTCAACTTTTGGTCAAGACCACGCCATACGTTATACATAAACGTATCTTTATATTTGACGCTAAGGTTGTTGGTCTTTTTATAATAATCCCAACGACGCTGCATATCGTCTTGCACAAACTCATTGACGAACTTGGCAAACTCAACGTCTTTCTTGTCACCAAGGATGTTTAAGGTGCGACCATAAAAAGCAGACCCGCTATAAACAACATCGACGTTGAAATGCTTTTTGAGTAGCCAACTAGCATACTTTTGAAGCGATGCCATGCGCTTGCCACAATCAATTTTTTCTTGAATCAGTTCGAGTTTTTCGGTCTCGGATACTTGGCGAGCAGAAACAATGGCAAGGTCAATGCCAGCTTCGGTTGCCATAGCCGTTGCTTTTTGAAGAGCAAGTTCGGCTTCGTGTTGGTTAGCAGACTTGCTAAGGTTGAGCAGTTTCTTGAGTTTTTCGAGGAGTTGTTCGTTCATAGGAGTTAGAATTATTACGAACTAGAGAGTGAATGACTTTTTATAAAAGTCAAGCTGATTTATAAGAAATCTCAAATTTGTTCACCGCACTCTGCGGCTTCTTCTTTACTCAGCTCATTGAAGTACGGAATCATTTGAGTGTTGATTTCAAAAGTGCCTTCGATAAAATCTTGTGCTTCTGGTAAAGGAGCATCCTCTGCTTCAATCAATGCCTCGGCAAGACTGTCAGCTTCGACAAGCATCGTGCCTGTCACCGCCCATTCAACTGGGATGCGATATAATTTTTTAGCCATTTTATTTTTTGGAATGAATTTTATCTGTCATGTTCAAGAAAGAAACAGACTTTTTATAAATGTCAATAATTATTTAGTCCAACTCAAACTTTCACAGATACGTTTAGCCTTGCCATGTCCAGAAACATCGTCATAGATTTCTGCCATGAAATGTTCGAGATGCTCAATTAGAATTTGCTGTGAAGTGGTAGATGCTACTCTCGTGCAATAACTACCATCCTCAATAGCTTCCCAATTTTTCCCATCGAAGCGAGATACGTCAAAACGAAGAAGGTTCTCGTCGTGTTTGTCTGATGGGTCATAGTCACCATCATGTCCCTCGTCTAGATTAACCCATTCAATTTGCACATTGCCTCGAATGATGACAGGCAATTCATATTCATTATAGCTGATTGCGTGGTTATTCATATAAAAAATCAAGATTCGTTTGCCATCTGGCGTGCCACGTTATCGGCATCTTTTTGGTACTTAAACCAATCGCTATGTGCTTCTGTTGGGTCGTGTCCCTTAACAGCAGCAACGACCATATAGCAGTCGTCAAAACCATTAAAGGTTACAGGTTCAACAAAGAATTCCAGTTCAGGATTGCTCTTGCTTTGGTAGCGTTTCATTGGATGAATGACAGCGGACTTTTTATAAAAGTCAAGAATTATTTACTTTTCTCTCACTTTTATTCTCTTACGGTTATATTTATTGACATGGGAAGAAAAAAAATATACACTACAAAAGAGGAAATTGATGCAAACAACCGAACAAAATCAAAGCGATACTACGAGCGAAATAAAGAAAAAATCCTTAAACGCCAAATGTTGCGGTATCTACGGTCTAAAAAACAAGACTAACGGAAAATGGTATGTTGGGCAGAGCATCTATTCTATTAAGAGTAGATGGAAAGAATACCACAGACCGGATAGATGCAAAGGGCAAACAAAACTGTATAAAGCACTAAAAAAATACGGGATTGACAATTTTGATAAAATCGTGTTGGAAGAATGCTTGCCTGATCGACAGATACTCGACTCCAGAGAAGATTATTGGATCAGAAATTATGATAGTGTTGAAAACGGATATAACTGTAGATATGGCGGTGCGAATGGAAAGATGAGCAAAGAGTCCATCCAAAAAATAAAAAATTGGAACAATAATCCAGTAAATAAAAAACAACAATCAATCCACTCAAAAGCTCACATTGACCAGTTTGGTCATCCTTGGGCAAATAGGTCGCATACGGATGAATCTAAAGCACAGATGGCATCACACGATAGATCGGGAAAAAAATCTCCGTCGTTTGGAAAAATATGGATAAACAATGGTATTGAAAGCAAGAAAATTCCAAAAAATTCTTCTATGCCAAATGGATTTATGCGAGGAAGATTGATGGGAACTATTGTCGTCAATAATGGAATCGAAAGAAAGTTTATCAAAAAAGATTCACCTCTTCCCACTGGATTTGTTTATGGTAATCTTTACAAGCGAAAAAGTAGATTGTGTAAATAAAAAAAGACAAACTTTTAGAGTTTGTCTTTTTATATTTTTGGGAGCAGGAACGGCGTCCGAATCCGTTGCTTCACATTCTGATTTGTGTGTATTGCTACACTCTCTGGACTTTGCCTTCTCCATAACTTACGTTTTAGGAGGGAGCCGTCAAGTCTCTACACCTTCCTTTTGCAAGGCTTGGCTCGGCGTTGACCACTTGGGCTTTCACCGACTTTGACTCCATTCACTATAAAGATTTCTCTTAGTAGTGCACTTTTACTAAATGAGCGTGACGAGTTACCACATACTCTATCCTGCCAAAATTGATTTTTAAAGAACGAACACTATCCTACACATATATATTCAACTGTCAACTATATTTCTATTTTTAATCAAACTTTTATTTGATAACAAGCTCTTGTGTGCTTGACTTCTTGCCCACAGACAGCATCCACCTTTCTGGATTTTTTGCCAGCGGAGACAAATAATCTTTTGGAGTAGGAATAAAACCACAATCTTCCATCAAATGCTGTTCTGCGATTAGTTTAACAGGAATAGTTTGGTTTGAAGAGTTGACAACTGCATGTCCAAACTTTTCAACTGCCCATTGAATACCCGCGCTATGATGGCGCAATGCACGGTGAGTCCAATCGCCAGTATATACTTTGGTTTCATCAAACCAATCGTGAATGGCAATATAGTCTTGCCAGACTCCACCCCACTTGCGTGCAGTTGACTCAGCGTGTTTGAGTGGTGTCATTTTAAGTTTTATTCGGCAATTTCCAAGTCACCATCCTCACCGTCACCTTGGGTGCGAGCCATATACCACGATTCACTTGTGGCTTTCTTGTTGACGATATCATACACAACATCGTCGCCATAGTCGTTGCCGTCACCAGCACCGCTATAACCATACGCTTGCCAAGCCCAACCTTCGATTTCTTGTTCAAACTCAGTGTTGCTTGCAAATCCTTCTTGTGTATTAACATACACAGTTAGATAACCTTCGTCGTTGCCTCCTGAGAATTTAAGTTCAATCTGGGTGATACCCAGAGAAACGGCTTTGTCATAGATTTTCTTGCTTAGTGGTTCGATATTCATCGTGTAAGAGTGTTATTAGTTTTTATAAAAAGTCCAGCTTATTTTTGTTTATTTGATATTTTTTTTACAGTTCTGAATGCAATACGCTTGAATGTGCATTCCAATACTTCAACAGTGTCGGGATTAACAAACTCGTTCTTTAGCAGACTTCTTGCGTGTTTCACTGCTGATGCACAAGTTTCAAATGGCGTGCTTGCCATAGTTCCAATTACGGACGTGTTGTTGACTCTATAATTTTTTGACATAATTATTTTATTCTACCCAAATTTTCCAACTTCTGTGTGGCACGGTGTTTTTGATATTTTCTGCCATGCTGTCTGCAATTTTTTTATTATCCCAAGTTCCCAATTTTATTTTTTTTGGTTCACCATTGTCAAGCACTTCTTTACTTTTCGCGTCAACAATAGGATC
>CAZYEM010000174.1:5672-8839 GCA_964646395.1 uncultured Bacteroides sp. | reverse complement strand
GCTAATAACAGACAAATAGCTATTTGCCTTCGATTAATAATTTTGAAAGGTTTTTGAAAAAATTTGGAGAAAATCTTCTGATAGTCATAAATGACTCCTTATAAATAATATCGCCTGTTAATCCATTGGTGATGGTCATCGTTTTTCCTGTATTATATTTGTTAAAATACGAATACAAATTAAAATAAAAAAAGACCTCATTTGATTTTAGTATAATTTCATTTAGTTTAGTTGTTGAAATAACTTCATAAATACCTGAATAATTATTTTCTTTTGCTATTTCATCCATATTAAAATCTTTTTTCCCATTTTTTTCATAACTTTTCAAAAACTCTTCAGGAATATATAATGTATGGGATTTCAACTTTTTAACTTCATTATTATTGCAAAAATCTTTTTTATCACGCCAAAAAATCTTTTTGTTTAATGTATGTTGTAGGAATTGCAAATAATTCTTTAAAATACCTGCACCTGTTGTAATTATAAACTCCTTCCCCATAAAATCTGTTTTATAAGATCTCCAGAAATTAAAATTTATTGATTTGTCAGGATTTAGATTTAGATTAATTATTGCAATTTTTATAGCAATATCAGATAAATCAAGATTATTCAATTTGGTTGATTTTCTTTCAAGTTTTTTTATGAATGATGGTTTAGGTGTATATATAATTAATTCACTTGCATATTCTCTTAATTCATTATAAAACGTAAAACTTAAATGCATGAAATATACTCCCTCTTCCATATAATTTAATATTTTATCAGGTTCAATAATTTCATAAGGACAATACGTCCATACTTCTTTAAAGACATCATAGTAATCATTATTAATATCCGTTTTATCCATTTCCATTACGATATAGAGTTTGCTATTTTTAAGCCCTTTTAATTCATCATTATCAATAATATAAGGTTGTGCTTTCAGATTAATAAATTGCAAAATTACTACAGAAATAATTAGAAGTTGTAAAAGTTTCTTTTTCATATTATTGTGCTTTAAGCTGCAAACATACAAAATTATTTGAACTTTGAATAAGTTAATTCGATTTTTTTTAAAAGATGCATTTACATAAAGATATGCTGTCAGTTTCGGTAATTTTATAAATATTCCCATTCACATAACACTTAAAATCAAACTTTTTGGCAGATACTGCCTTAAAGCTTAACTTTGTTTTAAAAGGCAAATCAAAACAAGTACTCCATGTATTAACAGTTGAAATATTAATAATTGTTATTCCATTAAAATATTCAATTTTTACAACATCTTTTGGTATAATATTAAGTTGAATTCTATTATAATCAATACTAACTTCTTTTTTGCAACTTATAGCAAATAAAATAAAGAAGCTTAACGATATAAGAAATGATTTTTGCCTAATTGTATTAATTTGTTTCATTATATAAAAGTTTAAGAACGTTTCATTTATTATGCAAAGCTACATCATAATTTGAGTATATGATTAAAAAATAAATTTATTTTGAAGATTGAAATTATCAAAATAAATGAAACCTATGGTGAGGTGTTGAAAGCTAGAATCTTCGAAGTGAATAAAATTTAAAAATCCTCTAATCGATTTTTCGATTAGAGGATTTTTAAATATAAATTAACCAGAAAATGGCAATAAGTTAAAAAAGATTGTTATTTGCAACAATCTTGTAATATGCTTTGATTTATTGTTTTAATACATAATTATCAACAACCCATTTAGCAAAAGGGAAACTACAGGTAAATGCAGGTGAAACCGCATTAAGCACATGTATGGAATCCTTATCACCTTCAACTACAAAATCCATAACCAATTCCTTGGTTTTAACATTTAATAACTGAGCACGGATACCTGGTTTACCCCATTCATCAAATCCTTTTACATCTAATTTTTTCACCAGATTTTCGGCCAAACCTGCAAAATACTTCATGTTGTATTTTTTAATTTCATCTATAGCAAGACCTCTGAAGCCGAATGCATTGGTAATAAACAGCCATGCTTCCCATGATAAAATGTTCAGCGTTTCGCCAGCACTGAATTGATCGAAACCTTTATAGTTTTCCCTCCAAAAAGCTGGCATAGAAGTTGGTCCGATTTTTACACTACCATCAACAGTTACAGTAAAATGAACTCCTAAAAATGGATTTTTTAAATTGGGAACCGGATATACATTTATTGAAACCGGTTTCTCTGCTCCATGATATTTCAGATAAACTCCTTTAAATGGAATTATAGTGTATTTTTTTGAATATCCAAAATCCTTTGCTACTTTATCGGCATACAAACCAGCTGCATTTATCAGTTTGTCAGCTGCTATGATATTTCCTTTTGAAGTTTTTATTTTATTACCTTCAACTCTGGAAGAGTAGGCTTCTCCAAAAAAGAACTGAACTCCTTTTTGTTTTAATTCATTTTTAATTGCCTGATTAACCTCCACAGGATCAACAGTAGCTGTATTTGGAGAATACAAAGCATGTTTGAATGTTTTTACGTTGGGGTCAATATCGAACAATTCCTTTTCATCAATAATTTTTACATCCACACCATTGGCTTTTCCTCTTTTATCCAACTCAAATAGTGATGGAAGCTCACTTTCATCTTTGGCAACAACAACTTTTTTACATTCGTTAATTTTCAGATTATTGGCATAACAATATTCCCTTAACTGTTTATTTCCATCACGTGTAAATTTTGCTTTCAGCGAATCGGATGTGTAATAGAATCCTGCATGCAAAACGCCACTATTCCTTCCGCTGCTATGATAAGCAACATCAGGTTCTTTTTCTAATAAAGCTATTTTCTTTTCAGGAAATCTGTTTATTAAATCTCTTGCGATTGATAAACCAATAACACCTCCACCTATTATTAAATAATCGAAATTCATAGAAATATATTTAATTAATGTTCTCCAATTTAAAAATTGTTTATATACTTGTTTTTGCCCAATTAATAAAAATTTTCAATTGGCTTGCTTTGCGAAATTAGCAAATTATTTTAAAAAATCTTTACTTGCTTAAAGAAATTATTATCTGGTAATTATTTGTAATGATTTTTATAAGAAAGAATTTAATATTTAAACAAAAAAACGATTAAACAGTTCAAGAAAATAAAAAGGTTTGATTTATATTATGAAAAGAAGCATTATTCTTGTTTAGAATATTGTAATTCGTTAATCAATAA
>CAZYEM010000174.1:0-5662 GCA_964646395.1 uncultured Bacteroides sp. | reverse complement strand
ATCTTAAGAAAAGAAGCTTTATTTTTTTTATCAGAATAGTGTAATTCGTTAATCAATAATTTCATAATTCGTATATAAAACAATAAAAAACCAATAAATGAGTTATAAAAAAGAATAATTTTGCAATTAAATACTAAATCTTTAAAACATGACTTTTAGGAAGAATATAATAGTTGGATTCTTACTTTTCCTCACACATTTTGCATATAATCAGGGAATTCCCATTGGAAGCTGGAGAACACATTTGCCACTGAATAAAGTTATTGCCCTAGCTGAAGCCGAAAGTATAATTTATGCGGCAACACCATATAGCATATTTTATTACGATAGATCGGATAATAGTGTTAATCTGTTAAATAAAGTTAATGGTCTTTCTGATGTTGGAATAAGTGCAATACATTATGATAAAACGTATAAAACATTGGTAATTGCATATAACAATACAAACATTGATTTAATTAAAAATAAGAAAATTATAAATATTCCGGATATCAAAAACAAATCAATACCCGGAAATAAAAAGATAAACAGTATAACATCTTATGGGAAATATGCCTATCTCTCCTGCGGATTTGGGATTGTGGTTGTGGATATTACACGTAATGAAATCAAAGATACTTATTTGATAGGTGATAATGGAAAAAGGATTGACGTTTTGGATCTTGCAGTTAATGATACTTCATTATATGCTGCTACAGAAGAAGGTATTTATAAATCATATCTGAATTCACCCAATTTAGCAGATTTTAATAATTGGAAAAAGGATAGTACTATTAATGATATTAATGCTAAATACTCAAAAATAATTTTTTTTAAAGAAAAAATTATTGTTAGAAAAGACAGAGAAACATCGAATGCAGATACATTATTTGCATTTAACGGAAATAACTGGGTTGCTTTCGACACTTCTGTAACTATCCATTTTACAGTAATAAACGATTTGCTTATTTGTTCTCATTATGGCTATATAATAGCACTTAACAATCAACTTCAGGCAGAGGCAATGGTATTTTCAGTTGATCAGAAAAACATTTTTCCGTTTCAAACCATTATGGATAAAGATAATAATTTTTGGATTGCAGATGAAATCAGAGGATTAATCAGATTGAACCGATATTCCAATGAAAGCAAAATAATTTCTCCAAATAGTCCTTCAACAAAAAATGCTTTTGTTATAAATGCTTTTTCTTCAGGCTTATATCTTGCACCCGGCGGATTTGATAATGGCGTTTATAGCAATTCATTTATTCCGGCATCCTATCATTGTTTCTCTAACGAAAGTTGGACAAATTATGATAAAACAAATATTTCAGGATTCGATAGCATTATTGATATTGTAGAAGTTATACCTCACCCTGTAAATAGTACAAAATTATATGCTGCCTCATGGTCAAATGGAATAGTGGAATTGAGTGATCATAAAATTACCAATGTTTATAATGAAAATAACAGCAGTCTTCGGCCTATTTATTTTGGCAATAACAGATTCACTCTCAGAACAGGTGGACTTGCTTTTGATGAATCAGGAAATTTATGGGTTAGCAATTCAGGAGTTCAAAAAAGATTATCGGTAAAATACAGTAATGGAACATGGGAAGCTTTTGATGTTAACAGTATTGTAAATAATGATGTGTCAAGAATTGTAATTGATAGAAATAATTATGTATGGATGTTGGTTAGAGGAAACCGGATTGCTGTTTTCAATAAGAAAAACAATGCTCAGCAAAAAGCATGGATAAACATTAATAAAGGAAATGATTTGTCAACCAACGATATAAATTGTTTTGTGCAGGATTTGGATGGAGAAATATGGATTGGAACCGATAAAGGAATAAAGGTAATATATTCGCCTGATAATGTTTTTACTGCAAATGGTTTGTTTGAATCTGCAATAACAGCTCAAACCATATTACTTGAATATGGTGGTTATGTACAGCATCTGTTGGAATTTGAATCGGTTACAGCAATTGCGGTTGACGGTGCAAACAGGAAATGGGTGGGAACGCAAAAAGCAGGTGTATTTTTGCTTTCACCTGATGGAACTCAACAGTTAGCTCATTTTTCAACGGATAATTCTCCAATATTGTCTAATACTGTATTTTCGATTGGCATTAATCCTGAAAATGGAGAAATATTTATTGGAACCGATTTAGGTGTAGTTTCATACAGAGGAAGTGCAACCAAAGGAGGAGAAACTTTTAAGGATGTATATGCTTATCCGAATCCTGTAAGACCCGACTACAATGGAACTATTGCTATTAAAGGTTTGGTTAGGGATGCAAATGTTAAGATAACAGATATATCAGGTAACCTGATTTATAATACTATCGCAAATGGCGGACAGGCAATTTGGAATGGCATGAATTTCAATGGAGTGAAAGCACAAACGGGTATTTATCTGGTTTTTTGTACCAACGAAGATGGTGAAGAAACTATGGTTACAAAGATATTATTTGCAAATTAAAAACTTAAAATATGCTGATTGCAGCCAAAGGCATTGTTTTACATCACTTTAATTATAGTGAAACAAGTGTAATAGCAAAAATCTACACTGATCTTTTTGGGTTGCAATCATATATTATTAAAGGAGTTAGGAAAAGTAAAGCCAAAAATAAACTCAGCCTTCTCGAACATTTATCTCTTATCGAAATTGTTGCTTATCATAAAAACAATTCTGGAGGTATTAAAACTATAAAAGAGATAAAAAGTATTTATCGATTTCAAAGTATTCCTTTTGATATTATAAAAAGCTCTATAGCATTGTTTATTAATGAAATAATTTACAAATCATTAAAGGAGGAGGAAAGAAATGCTGCTTTATTTGATTTTTTGTTTCATACTATTCAAATACTGGATGTTACAAATGAAAGATACTATAATTTTCATTTAGTATTTATGCTTCAATATTCGAAGTATCTGGGATTTTATCCAAGAAATAATTTTGATGTTCAACATAGCTATTTCAATTTGAATGAAGGAAAATTTCAGCACATTTCACCTTTGGATTCGGAATATATTTCGATGCCATATACCGGGATATTAAATAAAATGCTTACTTCAAATTTCGAACAAATATCCGAAATAGAAATAAGTTCATTGCAAAGAAGGTATTTGCTCGAAAAATTAATATTATTTTATCAGTTGCATGTCGATAATTTTGGGATAATAAATTCACACAAAATATTACAGGAAGTGCTTTGAAATGATTAATATAAGTGCTTTGATTTCTTACACCATTTGTGAAACTGTAATGTTTAATAGATAGTATTCTTTTAATTGATTAATTATAAAAAAGAAAGAGCCGGAATAAATACTCCGGCTCAATAACTAAACAATTTATTATGAAAAAAATTACTCTGCAGTAGATTCTGCATTCTCTTCTGTAGCAGGAGCTTCTTCAGCTACCTCAGCTACTGTTTCTGTTTCTGCTTTTTGGGCAGCTATAGCTTTTGCTCTTTTTTCTGCAATTGCAGCAGCTTTTGCTTCGTTAACCTTAGCTTCAGCTTCTAAGCGAGCTTTAATATCGTCTTTTCCAGCTAATTTCTTTGCAAGTTTTGCATCATTAATTTTAGCTTCTTTGGCAGCAACCCATTCATTAAACTTAATATCAGCTTGTTCTTGTGTTAAAGCTCCTTTGGCAATACCTTTCAAAAGATGGTTTTTGTATAAAACTCCTTTGTAAGATAATATAGCTTTCACAGTATCACTGGGTTGAGCTCCGTTGTTTAACCATTTTACGGCTTTGTCAACATTAATTGTAATGTCGGCCGGTATTGTAATAGGATTATAAGTGCCAATTTTCTCAATGAATTTTCCATCTCGAGGTGCACGACCATCCGCTATTACAATATGATAAAAAGGATTTCCTTTTTTACCATGTCTTTGTAATCTCATTCTTACTGGCATAAAATTTTGTTTATTAGATTGTTAAACTATTTTTATTAAATTCAGGGTGCAAAATTACTACTTTTTGTTGAATTGACAAATTTATATTTCAATTAAATTCTTAATTTTCACTTAATTTTAATTAAAAATAATATTAAAAAAAATACTTCTAATTAACATATATTTGAAAAAATTATTATAGGTTTGCAAAAAAATAAATTTTGAATCCATTAAAGAAACTTGCAGGTCAAACGGCTGTTTATGGTTTGCCAACGATTGTCGGAAGGCTACTCAATTATTTTTTAGTACCACTTTATACCAGGGTTTTTTCAACAGGCGAATATGGCGTTGTTACTGAACTGTATGCATATATAGCTTTTCTGATGGTAATACTTACTTATGGTATGGAAACTGCATTTTTTAGGTTTTCAACTAAAGAAAAAGGCAATCAGGATGTTTATAACACTTCAGTAATTTCATTGATATTTAGTTCATTACTATTTATCATCATAACCTGGATTTTTTCGCCTTCTATTGCTAATGCTTTGGGTTATCATGGATATAGCGAATATTTTGTTTGGTTTGCCTGGATATTGGGTTTGGATGCTCTTTCTTCGGTTCCATTTGCCAGATTGAGAGAACAAAATAAGGCAAAACGGTTTGCTTTTTTAAAATCTGTTAATATTGGATTGCAAATTGGGTTTAACCTGTTTTTTATAGTAATTTGTCCATGGCTTGAAAAACTTACTTCTGGTTCCTCAATAAATAGCATCTTGCATTGGGTTTATTCTCCCGAAGTAGGAGTGGGGTATATTTTTATTTCTAATCTAATTGCCAGTATTCTGACATTGGTTTTTCTTTTACCCGAAATCGTTACCATCCAATTCAAATTTAATAAAGCATTATGGATTAAGATGATTCAATATTCATTCCCGATTATGATTTGGGGAATGGCTGGGATTGTAAACGAAACCTTCGACCGTATTTTGTTAAAACATTTGATTCCCGAATCGCAGCATCCGATGGAGCAACTTGGGATTTATGGTGCCTGTTATAAAATTGCCATTCTGATGACTTTATTTATACAAACATTTAAATTTGCGGCTGAACCGTTCTTTTTTGCCCAATCGGAAAAAGGAGATGCTAAAAAAGTGTATGCTGATGTAATGAAATATTTTATACTGATTTGTGCATTTATTTTTCTGGGTGTAATGATGTATATTGATATTGTAATGGGTTTTATCGGTGAAGAATTCAGAGCAGGCGTAGCAGTTGTTCCGGTTTTATTACTTGCCAATTTGTGTCTGGGAGTTTTCTATAATCTTTCGATATGGTATAAAATTACCGATCAAACCAGATTCGGAGCTTATATTGCTCTTATTGGTGCTGCTATTACATTGATACTTAACTTCCTGTTGGTTCCAACTATGGGATATATGGGTGCAGCCTGGGCTACTTTAATTTGTTATTTTGTAATTATGCTAATCTCTTATTTACTTGGTCAGAAATATTATCGCATTGATTATAATCTGAAGCATATCGGTTTTTTTATGTCATTGGCATTACTGCTCTACTCAATAAGTATATGGCTTAATCTTGAAGCTGGATTTCTGAAAATAGTTCTTCATACCCTGTTATTATTGATTTATATTGCATTTGTAATTTTTGTCGAAAAGGATAAAATTAAGCAAGTTATACATTTGTAGAGGTGAAAATAATTCAGTGAAGCAATATTTGTTAATTCTGTTATTGAAATAATAACTGAAATTTGTGTAAT
>CAZYEM010000173.1:6184-8934 GCA_964646395.1 uncultured Bacteroides sp. | reverse complement strand
TATTTCGACAAAAGTAACGAAGTATTTATTCAAGAGTAATTAAAAACATTTAAATTTACATTGTTATGGTTAATTTAAAATTATCGGAAAACAAAATAAATCAGATAAAGGAAATTTGCAAATCCTTTAATAACGAAAAAGGCGAACTTATCAACGTTTTGCATAAAACACAAACTATGTATGGTTATTTACCAGCAGAAGTACAGGAAGTAATTGCCAGAGAACTAAATGTTTCTACTGCTCATGTATATGGTGTAGTTACTTTTTACTCTTTCTTTACCATGATTCCTAAAGGCGAATTCCCCATTAGTATTTGTATGGGAACTGCTTGCTATGTACGTGGTGCCGAAAAAGTATTGGATGAGTTTAAACGCGAACTAAAAATAGCTGTTGGCGAAACTTCAAAAGACGGAAAATTCTCATTAAGCTGCTTACGTTGTGTAGGTGCTTGCGGATTGGCTCCTGTTGTGTTGGTAGGCGAAAAAGTTTACGGACGTGTTTCTCCTGATGGCGTTAAAGCTATTATTGCTGAGTACAAGCAGTAATTTTTTTCTCCTTGTTTTAAAAAAGCTCTCTTCGTAGGGCTTTTTTTATGTGGTTATAACTATCTTCTTATTACTGCACAGGGCAGGATGCTTGATTTAAGGCTGGTATTTATACTTTTATTATCTTTTTTTCTCTCATTCCATTTTCTGTTATTACTCTTACAAAATAAATACCGCTGGTTAAGTTAGAAATATCTATCTGGGTTTTGTAATCTTTTATTTGCTGTTTTAATAATTCCTTTCCAACTATATTATATATGATAAGTGTACTTTCTTTTGATACAATAGGAATACTTACTATTATAACATTTTTTGCAGGATTTGGGTAAACTGAAATTATATTTAAATTATTCGGATTGATATTTTTTGCCGGAGAACCCAAGCTATACTCTTTAATTAGGATTGCATTTTGAGAAATAACATCAACTTTTACCCAACCAAATAAAGTATCTGTTGAAGTTTGATATTTAATTCCAAAACATACATTACTTTTATTTAACCATTGATAACTAGTTACGTCTGGGCAAGGACCAGACCTATGATTATAAGTAAGAAAACCTCCAGTAATATAAATTCCATCATTTATTGTGTCTCCATAATTATATACTTTTAAAATTGTTCTTACCGAATATTGTTCTGGACATGGTGGATTTGCTGGACTAAAAGTTGAGTCTCTGCTACCAAATGAAAAACTGGTAAACGAATTTAGTGTAAAAATATAAACTGCAAGATTTGATGACCCTGGTGAAACACCTGCATATTGATCAATCTTTATATCGTCAATTTTGTCTTGATTTATGTCAATATTGAATGTTTCGTGCGAAAAGGAAAATGGGTGAGGATTTAGTAATGTGTCTGGTGTTATGTCTATAAATATTGAACCATTTATACCAGCAATTGAATATTGGCTTTTAATGTCATTTGTAACTATAATAATTAAGAACATTGAAATTATCAGTTTTGCAATTTTAAAATTTTTCATTTCATTTCGATTTTCTTAATATGAATCACTTACAATTTAATTTAAATAGAATATCTCTATAATATATCCCTACTATTGTTTTGATTTTCCCATTTTTATTTTTTACAAATATACTAAATCTTAAATAAAACCCCACAATCTTTCGATAGTGGGGTTGTTTTTATTTTTGAATTATTCGATTCCGATTTCCGGTTCTTCACTTTCTTCTTCCTTGTTATTATTTCTTCGGGTGCTGCGTGCTTTTAGCTGGGTTTTGTAATAGGAGACCAAGTCGTTGAGTTCGCTGGCAAGTGCTGTATAATCCTGATCGTTATGTTCGCGACTGCAATATTCTATGGCATCGAAAAAATAACCTAATTCTTTATTTGTTGTTTTGCGGATAGAACGTGTGTCGATTTTTTCTAATTCTGCTCCCGATTGATTGCGTTCCATAAAAAGGGTTGCAAATTCAGTATTATCTAATTTTAGCTGGTCGAAAAGCATGGTTAAGTTTAATGATGTTGCAGCAGTTTTTATTTCAGGTGTATCGTTGTATTCTGTCAAAAGATCATCGAGACGTTTGGTTTCTGCATTATAATTATCTGATGCTATATCATTTCCGTGCTTTTTAAGAAATTTTTCCAATACATCGATATGTGGTTTTAATACTGTAAGATTAACTCTGGAGAGATTCTTAACCTGTGCTGCAATGGCATTGATAAGGGCATCGCGGCTGTTGTCGAGTTCATTTATTTTATTACTGAGTGCACTGCCTGATTCCTGTACTTTTATTTTTTCCAGTTCGGTCAACGTAAGCATTAAATTGGTAAAAGGTTTACTCAGATGCAAGTCGGTAATCTGGTATTTGTCAACTATTTTGGTAATCTGTGTAATGAAAATAGGGTATTCGCTGTTGCGTAACGAACTTAAAGTAAATCGGTTTAATTCAACTGTCATAATTTAATTAAATTGAAGATTAATATTAAATTTTATTGCAACAAAAGTAATGTAATTAATCAACATTATGTAATTAATTAATTATATTTCAATAATTTTAAATTTGTTTTAGATAAAAAGTTAATTTATTATTGCTTTTGAAAAGCAGAGTTAAAAAAAGTTTGGTTTAGGCTTGCTTTTGAAATACAGGAATTAAAAAAGTTTGATTTATGCTTGCTTTTGAAAAGCAGGGATGAAAAAAGTTTGGTTTAAACTTGCTTTTGAAAAGCAGAGATGAAAAAAGTTTG
>CAZYEM010000173.1:0-6084 GCA_964646395.1 uncultured Bacteroides sp. | reverse complement strand
ATGAAAAAAGTTTGGTTTAAACTTGCTTTTGAAAAGCAGAGATGAAAAAAGTTTGATTTAGGCTTGCTTTTGAAAAGCAGAAATGAAAAAAGTTTGGTTTAAACTTGCTTTTAAAAAGCAGGGATAAAAAAAGTATAGTTTGTACTTGCTTTTGAAAAGCAGGGATGAAAAAAGTATAGTTTGTATTTGCTTTTGAAAAGCAGTGATAAATAAGTTAGCATGTATAATATGTTCAAAAAAATGAATTAATACTATTAACGTAACATTATTGATTATCTCTGAATCAAAACTACCGGATTTTAATCTTATAAATTATTGTAAATTTGCAAAATCAGGACAAGAAATCTGATCTAAATCTGTTAGATTTTTTTAATCAAAAAAGTAAAAAATGAAAATAATTTCCGATTCAGAAGCAATATTCCATTGCGATATAACAGCACCATGTTTTGCTTATTTGGCCGAAAATGAAGTGGAATTTATAAAAAAGAGCAAAACAATGGTAGTTTTCCGTAAAGGAGAAAACCTATGCAAACAGGGTGCATTTGCTTCCTATATTCTCTTTATTGTTGACGGGGTAGTGAAGCAATATATAGAAGCGGGTGTAAGCAAGAGCCATAATCTGAGAATTTATAAAACAGGGGAATTTGTTGGTTTGTCGGCAATATATAACGAAAACCGTTTCAACTATTCCGCCTCGGCACTTACCGATACTAAAGTTTATCTGATTGAAAAGGAAATAATGTTGCATGTGTTGGAAAGCAATGCTTTGTTTGCAACCAAAATAATGAAAAACTATTGCAGGCAGAATAATTTTCTGTTTACCGCACTTCAAAACATAATATATAAACAGATGAATGGACGTATGGCCGATGCTTTGCTTTATCTTGATGAGGAAAAATATAATGGCATTTCAATTTTTCCATTATTAAACCGTAAAGATATTGCAGATTTTGCCGGAACATCTACCGAAAGTGCTGTTAAAATACTTAAAAGTTTTGAAAGGGATGAATTAATCAGACTTGAAGAAAAAGGAATTCAGATTCTTAACAGAGAAAAGCTCGAAGATATAAGCAGGAAAGGATAATTTAGTATAATTAAAAAAAAACAAAAGCCGGAAATGAATTCATCGTTCTTTTCCGGCTTGTCTTTTTCTTTTAAACTGCTTTACTTTTTAGCAGCATTGATTACATCCTTCAAATCAACAGATTGTTTGGTTAATGTTATCTGACAATGTTGAAAATTATTTACAGGCCAACCATTCCATAATACATAATTGCCATAAATATCTTTTTTATTGTAAACAGCAGAAGTATTTGCATCAATATTCCAGGTCATTGTATTGTAATCTTTTGATATTGATACCCCAACATTCATAAATTTATGATACACCACAACGTCCAGATAATCGTTTCCAATACCCATCAAACCCAATAAAGTGGTTAATGCTTTTTGTCCGGGAAGGCCTTCGAGTTTCATTTCCAACGTAAAGCGATCTTGCTGTCCGCCACCAATAAAAAACTCACCGCCATTAAAACTTAATGTGGAATAATTAAATACCTGATCTATTTTAGAAAATATCTCAGTATATTTATTGGGACCATAAACAACATACATAATCAGAGGACCAGCAGATGAAATAATAGTTCCATCGCTGCTTAAATGAAATGCAACAACCGGAAACGAAACCTGATCGGTAATATCCTGACCAGCTGCATTAGTAACATACGTAACTTTCCAAACTCCTTCCATACTCGATTTAGTAGGAGGTTTTACCTGTTCCAACTCTTCACAGGCTGTAAAAAGTCCTGTAATCAGAAGAACAATGCTGAATAAAAATATTTTTCTTTTCATATTATAGATACATTTAAAATTAATATAAATCAAATTGCATTCCAATTCTACAAAAATAATAAAAAAACACAATAAAATCCTATTTTTACCTTAAATAACAAAAAATTAATAAGATAAATGTGCTTGAACATGGTTGTAAAAGAGCAGAATAAATTCAGAGATAAGAAAAAGAAAGATCAGCTTTTTCAATTCTTGATTTATTCATAGTAAATGGAAAATAATACTAATTTAAGGTGTAATTGTAACAACACCATTTGTAAGATTTTCGTCAATGGTAACTAAATCTGATAAGTCAACCACTCCATCTCCATTTAAGTCATTTATAATATAGCCGGATGTTCCATTAGTCAAATCGAAATCCATATTAACCAAATCGCTAATATCCACTACACCATCATGATTTACATCACCCACCATAATGGCATATCTACCAATTGCTAATACTTTCAAATTATCACCAAAGGCTTTTGATATAGAATTAGTAAAGTTGTAACTTATTGTATCACTTGAAAATGAAATAGGAGAGGAGCTCCATGTTTCAAGATGATTACGATGTTTAATAACAATATAATACAATCCATTTAATAGACAATTTATATTTGTTTTAACTTCAAGGTTAACCTTTAAATCAGCATTTTTTGATTCAATAATTTCATAAGGAAAAGTTGGATTTCTGATTTCCAATAAAATTTTATCTGCTATATTATAAGACCATTGAGGTTCGCCTAACTCATTCAATGTATTTTTCATGAGATATCCATTTTCATTTAAACCTTCAAGTAAAATATTAGCAATAAGTATTTTATTATTTACATTTACCATTATTGTATCACTATCAATACAATTAAACTGATTTGTTGATTGTACTATATAATTATTGGTGGAATCTGCTATAAAAGCAATATTTTGAAATATTCCATTATTCCATTGGTAATTAATACCTCCGATAGCAGAAAGCGTAACTGAATCTCCGGCACAAACTGAAATATCAGCACCAGCATAAACATTTGGTGATGGATTAACAATAACAGCTTTATTAGAAGCAATTCCTTCATTACAGATATTATAACCCTTTACAGAAATATTTCCTGAAACAGCGTTTTGATTAAAATTAACTGTTATGGAATTAGTATTTGTTGTATCTATTGTATTGTCGGGTAAAGTCCAAATATAGGCTGTTGCATTGGAAATTACAGGCAATTCGTAAATTACATTGCTTTGATTCTGACATGCAGTTGAAAGCCCGCTAATATTACCAGCAACTTGTATTGTTCCAGGTTGTATATATAATAAGGTTGAAGAATTAGAACATCCATTATTATTGGTAACAGTTACTGTATAATTTTCTGATGATAAAGTTGAATTTAATACAATATTTTGTTGATTGGAAATAATACCATTACTTCCCGTCCACTGATAGGTTAAATTACCACATCCTAAAGTAGTTGTAGAGCTCGCATTAAGATAAACTGTATTGATATTATTACAGTTTACAGTATAATTTGCAGAAATAACAGGTCGTGGTAATTGAACAGGATTTGAGATATTGCCTGCATATCTGTCAATATTTGGAAAAGTTTTAAATGATTGGGTAAAATCAATACCATTCATACCAGCTGAAGCTGAATTTGGATCAGATCCATTTATATAACATCTTACACCATCATTACATCCGGTATGATTTATTTTAAAAGTGAATAATAACAAGTTATCACCTTTAATAATTGTAGGATAAGCATTACCACTACTACCACCGGAGATTGTAAAAGCATGAAAATCAAAGTTAGGAGAAGAAGAGGGAGCATAAATATTATTACTGTTAGACCAACTAAGTCCCAATGGGTTAAGATTTTGAATTACATTAAACGGAGCATCAATAACAGACGCAGGAACTACAATTGAAAATTTTGAAGGAAAAGGTATCGTATTTGGATAAATAAGAGATCCATCAGCAACAACTGCATAAGCTTCATATAAACATGTAGTTGGATTATAAACTAATTTATATTTAATTTGCTGGCCAATTATTTCATTATACAGATTAATTTGAATTAATAAAATCAAAGTTATTTTTAATATTATATTTTTCATATTAATTGTTGAATTTTATTTTTAAATTAAACAATAATTTTCCTTAATTATTTTTCAACAAAATATTTGATTTTAAGGTGTTAGTGCAGCTACTCCATCTGTTAGATTTTGATCAATAATGACCAAATCAGAGAGATCAACAACACCATCACCATTAAGGTCATATATAATATATCCAATACTTCCATTTGTTAAATCAGTATCCATATCCACTAGATCAGATAAATCAACTACATCATCCTGATTTACATCACCTATTAAAATAGCAAATTTTCCATTGGAAACTTGTTTTTGGTTATCTCCAAAAGCTTTTGAAATTGAATTTGTAAAATCGTAAGTTATTGTATCATTGGTAAAAGAAATAGGAGTGGAGCTCCATGTTTCAAGGTGATTCCTGTGTTTAATCACAATATAGTAATTGGAATTGTTGTTGCATTTTATTTTGGAATTCAGATTTCCATTAGTTGATAAATTTTCAAATATTGTTTCAACCAGATTATATGGAGAGAAACTTTCTCTTATTTCAATAGTTACTTTATCAGCAATATTATTTCCCCATATTGGATTTCCAAATTCATCATAAGCTTCTTTCATCAGATTATTATTAATATATAATCCTTCCAGAAATACTTTTATTTCAATACTTTTCTCTTTAACTGCTACAAAAACAGTATCAGAAGCAGAACAATTATTAACATCAGTAACCTGAACTATATAATTTGAAGATACAATTGGAATAAATGGATTATTTTGACTTATATTATTATTCCACTGATAGTTGATGCCTCCTGAAGCACTTAATATTACGGTATCACCTTTACATAGAGTAATATCAGAACCTGCATTTGCAATTGGTAAAGGGTTTACTATGATAGGATATGTAGCAGGTTCACCATCACCACAATTATTGTTGCCTTTTACAGTAATATTTCCGGAAGTTGAAATATTTGAATAATTTACTAATATTGAATTTGAGTTGCTTATACCTGTAGCACCGGTTGGTAAAGTCCAAATATAATTAGTTGCATTATTTATTGTTGGAACTGAATATAATACATTTTGCTGTCCTCGGCATAACGAAGAAAGACCACTAATGATTCCCGCTGTAGCAGGTTTTGGATTTACTGTAATTGTTAAAGAAGTATCAATTCCAATACCACATAATGTATTGCTCCCTTTAACCTTTATTTTACTGCTGGAGGCATTTAATCCATAATTAACTGAAATTGAATTTGTGTTGCTTGTTCCTGTTGCACCTGTTGGTAAAGTCCATATATAAGTTGTTGCATTGTTTATGGCTGGAATTGTGTAAGTTATATTATTCAGCCCTGCACATACACTCGTTAATCCACTTATATTTTGTGGATTATCAACACTCAGATTTGTAATCAATGAATTTGTATAATATGTAGATGTAGGATTGTCATTTAATACATTTCCTAATGCATCAGCAAACTCGCAATCTCCTCCTCCGTTTGAAATATTATTAAAAGAAATTGTAGGAGATCCTGACAAAAGTGTAAAATTTAAATCAACTAATTTAGTCCCATTCGAAACGCTAATCGAATTAACATCAGTCCATACGATATTTATTCTTTTTAAAGTCGGACTAACTGAAACAGAAAAAATTAATATTCCACCTGGAAATAATGTACTTAGATTTGAGTAACTGTTGTAATTCAATTTTGTAGGATCATAATCGAGGCGTAAGGTTATTGCAGCAACCTGACTGAAATTATTGAAAGTAATCGGAACATTAAAGCTGGAATTCTTACACGTATTTATCGAACCAGCAATAGTAAGTGGTGCGTTTGTAGTTGTTGCTCCATTTTGTTTTTCATTAGGAGTAGTATTAAAGCTCTGACTCTGCAATAAAGCAATATTTAAAAATAACAGACAAAATATAATTATTTTATTCATAGTATTTTCATATTAATTTTATTTAAAAATAGTATTTACTTTTATTCTTTACAAAAGTAATAGATTTTATAAAAACAATTGAAATTCTTTTTTGTAAAATAATATTTTTATAATTTTCTTGAATTTTATGCTTATTAATACATAAATGCTAGAATTCCAAATTATTATTCTTCAAATAGATTATTACTTATTTGAGTACTTAACATAAAATGCATTTTATGC
>CAZYEM010000172.1:3754-8938 GCA_964646395.1 uncultured Bacteroides sp. | reverse complement strand
TAGCGTTGTACTAAAATGACACAGCCTTCATTTCAAGGAATAGACGTGACCTATAAGTCACAAGCGGATAACAAGGACATTCGTGACCTGCTTGTTAAGTTAGTACCAAAGGCGAAAAGCCAAATGGTAGAATTTTCTAAGCAGTTCAAGGGTCGCACCAACAAAGAAACCTGTAAGAAGATATTTGATTACATTAAAAGTAACTTTACTTACGTTGCTGATGGGGGTGAACAAATTATCAAACTACCTTCCGCACTACTGAAAAAACGTGTAGGGGATTGTAAATCATATTCTTTGTTTACTGCCTCTATATTGGAAAACCTAAAAATACCCTATAAATTTGTATACACATCGTACAATAACAATCCTATTCCTGCTCACGTTTATGTGGTAACAGAAGATGGGTGCATTATTGATGCGGTGTATGGCATTTTCAATGCCGAAAAGAAACCAACATACAGATATACACAAGATATGAACGTTAGATATATGGCAGGAATTGGTGCTGACTGCACAAGTTGCTCAAAAGGAGTTGGAAAAGTCACCATCATTTCAAAAGACAAACGCCAACAAATCAAAACTACTGCACAAGACGTTGCAGGTAAATTCAAATCTGCTGCCTTTGTAGGTGGTAGAGCCGTTTTGTTGGGTCTTATCAAAGGAAACTACGATGGGATTGCTACCAAAATGCAAAAAGTTGATACCAACAAATTGAAAAATGATTGGACAAGGGTTGGCGGTGATTATTCAGCGTTGACAAATGCCATCAAAGAAGGAGCAAGTAAACCGGCTAAAAAGTTGGGATTGCTCGGAAAATTGAAGTCATTGTTGAAAAAGAAAGGTATTCAAGGAATTGGAGCAACTGACGTAGGAGCAATTCAAGCAGCGATTGTTGCTGTTGCTACTGCTGTTGGTAGTGCTATCCCTGCTGCGGGTACTGCTGCCGGTGCTTCTGTTGGTGCAGTTTTGGCTGAATTATACCCTACCATTTTGGACGTAGTAAAACAAACTCCTGCCTCTGAGGAAGAAGTTGTGATTGCTCCTGCTGCTACCCCTGCCGATTCAACCTCATTCAATTTCGGTTCATTGCTGCCAATCATCGCTATCGGTGGTGCAGTTTACTATTTCGCAACTAAGAAAAAATAATATGATGCTCGGTGCTTTACCTCCAACAAATGTCAGCGTAATCAAAGACAGAATAACAACAACTGCTTCTGACCCTGCAAAAGTTCAGACCTTTGCTACGCAAACTTCACAAACTTACGACCCTTCAAAAGGGATTTCTCCGCTTGTAAATCAACCTATGGATTATATGGCAATGATTAAAAAATACGCACCTTACGCCATTGGTGCAATTTTACTTTACTACGTAATTAGCAAAAAATAAAAAAAAACACATAAATTTGAACATTATGAACATTCTATCTAAAGAAACATTGATTGGTGCTGCTGCGTTAGGAGCAGGTGCAGTCGCTGCAAAAGTTGTTCAGAACAAAGTTGTACCTATGGTACTTCCTACTGCTTCTGACAACGTGAAAAACCTTATCACTTTGGCTGCGGGTATTTTGACCCCTACCATCGTTAAAGGTTCAATCGGAACAGGTCTTGGTGCAGGTATGATTGCTACCTCTGTTGCAGGATTGGTTGACCCCTTTTTGAAAACAGCCGGAATCACAGGATATGGCGATGGCTATATGGGTGAAGTATTGATGGGTGAAGATATTAGTGCAGGTGCTCCTTTGATGGGTGCGGTTGACACTTTCTCTGCTCCAACGACTGACTTCACCGGTGGTGATGCAGGTGAAATGGACTTCTAAGAGGGTAAGAGCCATTTTTATACGAAATCATAAATATAAAAACTTAATATAAAACAAGATGAATAGCGTAGTATCAGAAAAAAAGTTTATCCAAGAGCGTTTGGGTATTCCTTACGAGAATCTTTCTCAATCTTATCTCCGTGCTGAAACTCAGTTGAGCAACCTTAGCACTTACAATTTTTATTTACAGCGTGGACAGGTTGCCGCTCCTTTGGTAACTGAGCAGTTGTTGGAACTTAACGACCAATTCGTTATCACCCACTTCCGTATTTCTTTGCGTAACATTGACCCATCAACTACTGCAACTCCAACTCCTACTGAGCAGTTGAATGCACAGCAGTATTTGTATGCTGACCCAACTGCCTTCACCGGTAACGCAGCAAACGCAAAGTCAATCTACAATGGTAACTTGGCTTTTATCATTGACAGAAAGCAGTTCTTACCTGCATTTCCAACCAACGCTTTCTATCGTGTACCTACTACACAGAGCAATGCGTTTTTGTCAACTTCAGGTACATCAGGTACTCCTTCTCCTAACTACAACGGAGCAACAGGTGTAAATGGTTACGACAATGGTTTGTTTGGTTTCTACGTATCAGAGCCTACTTTGATTGATGGACGTCAAACTTTGGACATCTCTTTGAACTTGGGTGCATCTGTAACGATTGCCGCCATTGGAACTGACCCAATGATTTATGCTACTTTGGAAACCCGTGGTTACTTGGTAGTAAACAGCAAATCTTAATTGATTCGCGTAATTGATTAGTTTTCCATAGATTCAACCCCTTGCGAAAGTGAGGGGTTTTTTCTTTATATTTGTTTTGTTAAAAAACTTAAAAATTATGAACAATCTTATTATCAAACGTTCTCAGTTAATTGAGGCACAATTCACAGGTACTCCTGCCGCCGGTAAGAAGTATCAATTTACTGAAATTCCCAACATTTCAAGAAATAACATCATCGTATACGGCTTTGAGGCGTTTACCGCTACTCAGTTGGCAGTTACTCCAAACAACAATACGGTTGTTGCATCGGGTGTTTCTGACCAATTAGTCGTTACATTGATTGATAGCGACAACAAAGAAAGAATTTATCAGTTGCCATATTACACCGCCATTCGTTCTTTGAACGGAGGATTTGTATTGATGGTGAAGCCCTTTATTTTGAACTTGACTCGTTCTTACGTTCAGATTACTTCTGCAACCGGAATCAACGCAAACGAAGTGGCTTCTTTCAACTTGTACTATTCAATCATCGGGGAGGACTAATCAATGGCTGCTTTAATTTCACCAATCATCAATTATTTCCTTACGAATAACCTTTGTAAGGACTATACTGCCATTGAGGGTGAAATGAGTACGTTGGTAACTTTGAACTTTCCCAATACAGGAAATTATCAGCAATCGTATTATATGGCTTCTCAGACAATGTTGGATGGGGATAATTGTACGATTACGGCATTAGAGATAGTTCCAAGTACAGAGTTGGGTACACTACCGACAGGACAAACTAACGTGGATGCAAGTATATTGCCCAATGGTGTGTTTTATGTGGCTAATCTGAAAAGACAGATTATCGCACAAATACCCTTGTACACAATGGTAAGGACTAACAATGGTGGAAAACCAACGTTTACTTTTTTCAATGACCAAGTGTGGCAGAACTGCTACGTTGAATTTACTTCAACCGGCTTTACCACAACAATCACACCTTTGACTTTTAGGGTGTATTACGTAAATAAACAGAAGAACTAATATGAGTATATCCTCTTTACAATTTGTATTTCAGCAGTTTGAATCTGAAAAGTATCGCTATTTCGGTATTTATGACGAAGATGGCGATTTGGTTTTTTCTCAAAATGATTTGATTGATGCTGACAGGGCATTGACCAAGTTGAGAAGTTTTTTCCGTGACAATCAAGGGTATTTCACAATACGTGTGTTTAACAAGAAATTGGCTAACACAAACAATTTGGTTGCAAGGGATAACAGCACAATCGCAAAATACAATATAGAGGTATCTGCTCAAGTGCTTCCACAGGGCGTTAATGGGTTGACAGGAATGGGTGGTAATTCACTTTTACCACCCGATGACCCAAGAAGTAACGCTCCGAATATGTTTCAACTATTGGGTCAAATGAGCCAAGTTGAGCAGCAAATGAAATTGATGGAGAAAGACCACCAACACTATCGGGAGATGAAGGAGTTGCAAGACCGCATCGCCAAGATGGAGGAAGATAGCAGCAAGTCACGTGGAATGGGTGCTATTGTTGACAGATTGGGAGAGCAATTTTCAGACCCTCAAGTATTGCTCGGTTTGATTAGTGGTGTTTCTCAGTTATTCAACAAAAAACCTGCCCCTGTGATGCACGGAGTACGTTCTGAGGATATGATGCCGATGAATGGTATTGATGAGCAAGTTGTTAACAACTTATCCACACGTAGAGAAAAGATGGTTGGAGCAGTCAATTTCTTGATGCAGCACGATAAGGACTTTCCCGAAAACATTGCAAAGTTGGCTGACCTTGCCAAAAATAAACCATTGATTTATTCAATGGCTGTTCAATATCTTAACAACCTATAAAAATGAGCATCGCACAAACCGCTATATTGGCTTCTGCATTAAAGGGTGGCAGTTCCACCCCAAAATCAACGCCTACTTCCATTGCTGATAGTATCGCACAAAAACCCCTACAATGGTTGGTTGTGACCGGTGCTGTTGTGTATTTTGGTGGTAAATTCATTAAGAACATCATCCCAAGTGGTGAAAACTTGCGTAAAGAAGCAGCCGAAACTTCTACAAGTTCTGATAATCCGTGGTCTTTTAAGTCGTTTTTGGCTCAAAAAGTACCGGTGAATACAAAAATGCTACCTGCTGCAAGTGCCTACAAGGAAGCAAAGAAGATTTACGATGCTTTGAATACTTATTTTGTGGATGATGCAGACATCGTTATTGGTGTCTTTACTGCATTGCCTTCAAAAATACAAGTTGCTCAAGTGGCTAAGTCATTTGCTGATTACTACAAACGTGATATTTTGGAGTATTTGAAAAATGGTAAAAAGACCTTTGATTTTGGCACAGGCGGAATCAATAGTGAGCAGTACAACCGAATCATTGAAAACGTAAAACGCAAACCAAAATTCTAAGAGGTTATGAAACTGAATAATAATTTAATCATTGGAGCAGCGTTACTTGGTGGCGGTGCTTATTACGCTTATACAAAAGGGTGGTTCGGAAAGAAAAAAGAAACCCCTTCTGAGGCAATAAAGCAGAATCAAGACGTAATTGATAAAGTTGCTGCCGAACAAGCGGCTGCTGCGAAAAAAGTTGCTACAACTGCTGCTGTTAAAAAGGCGGTTACTGCTGC
>CAZYEM010000172.1:0-3744 GCA_964646395.1 uncultured Bacteroides sp. | reverse complement strand
GTCAACTATTCTCATTTGAATATTCATTTAAGTTTTTTCTCAATAATATAATTGTATTCAATATGATTTGGGTGTGGCTGTTGATGGTGTTGCAGGTAATCAAACCAATATGGCTTACAACGCCAAATATGGCTTGGATAAGGGCAATATCTCAGAATCCAACGTTGACTATTATCAAAGTAAAGTAAAGCAAGGTTTGACCCTTGCAAAACAAAAACAAGTTGCCAAGCAGACAAATGGTGTTGCTATCGTTAATGCTTTGAAAAATGGTGGCTCAATCCGGTTTATTAAATCTGTAAACGCTCAAAACTTTGTGTTGAATAAAGCAACCAATAGTTATTCTGCCATTGGAACGAACTTGCTATTTAATAGCGGTGCAGTTCTTAGTAGCAGTTGGAGAGCGATTGATAGGGGTGCAGGATTTGTATTGATTTACAAAGTAGGTGCAACCACTTTGCAACAAGTTCCTGTTAACGCAATCGTAGTAGTATAAAATAGAAATTATGGCAAAAACAAGAACAGAAAATATCGCTTATTCTAAATCACAATACATTTCAGCCGATGGCTGCTATGCGATTAGTTTTTTTAGACCTTCGTCTGCCGCTGCCGTACAGGTAGAGGGTATTGATATTGAAGCCGGACAAACTTTGTCTATTAAACAGAACGTTGGTGATGAAGATAATAGCACTTATCAAATTTCATTTGCCAACAACCAAGATGCTACAAACCTTTTGCACGTTATTAAAATAACTCCGATTAGTTAGTGGCTAACTACAAAAACATATTAACCCACGTAAAGACCAATGAAGGGGGTTATTCTGCTGACCCACGGGATTCACAGAGTAAAAACCCTTCTGATGTCAAGGGATTGGACAAACGCTATCCAACCCTGCCTGTCCACACTTACAGAGGTGTGGCTTATTCTACGTGGGTTGCTTATGCCAAAAAGAAAGGATTTACCCCAACCGGTAAAAACTTTGTTTCTATGACCCTTGCCCAATGGGAAAACCTATTGAAAACCCTGTATTGGGATGCCATTTATGGCGATAATATCAAGTCGCAAGGTGTGGCTGAAATCTTATTTGAAGCCATTTGGGGTGGTGGTAGCAAAAATTTGGTAATTGATTTACAAACCTATTTACGCAAAAAGGGTTTCAATATATCTGTTGATGGTGCTATGGGTAAAAATACCTATACAGCATTGAATGATTATACTACCAAGAGCAACAAAAACGAAACTGATATAGTAAAGTATTTGACTGCTGAACGTCTGAAATACTTGCAGTCACTTTCTGTATGGAGTACCTATTCAAAAGGGTGGACAAGGAGATTGTATGAAATACAAGACCAAGCACTTAAATACGTTACTGAAAACCCCGTAAAAACAGGTGGTGCAGTCGTAGGGCTTCTGCTATTGGGTGCAGGGGCTTACTTCCTATCAAAAGGAGGATTCACTAAAATCGTTGGCTGAAAACAAGTCCATTTGACCTGTTGACTCTCCGCCCATTAAAGGAGCGGATTTTTCTGCATTTTCCGGTTGGTCAAAAACTGCCATTTCGGTAGGCTCTTGGAAACGTCCTTGATGGGATGCCATTCCTGCTTCTACTCTAATCACCATATCGCAGTTGTGGGCAAACTCTTGTGAACCACGGAAGTTACCATTTTTGGTTGCCTGTTGAATCGTAATAAATGCAGTTTGTGGGTTTTCTGCTTTGATGTCCTCTACGTCCTCCGGTGTAATTCTGATATAGTTTACTGAGTCAATAAAGACAAAGCGATAGCCGCCCCTGTTGACTGCATTTTTAATCTGTTCAAAATCACGGAAGTTGGCAAAATCCAAGTTTGGATTGTCCATCGCAAATTCCATTACTTTTTTCTGCAAGGTTACTGAGAAACCCTCCTCAGATGCAACGTAAAGAACTTTTCCGAAATTCTCTGATAGATACTTTGCCCATTGCACGGATAGAATAGATTTACCCTGCTTGGGTCTACCATAAACCATTGCGTGAAAGTTAATAGACGGCTGACCCACAAAATCACCCCATTTGCCACCAAAATCGTATTTATTGTACTTGAAATTCATCAAGTCGGAAGCCGACATAATGCCATCACCGGCATCACCGCCCATTTCGGTACTTTCATTTTGCTGCTGCTGACGTAATTGTTGAGCAGATTGCATAATCTCTTGAATGGCTTGACGCTTGTCAGAATCAAGCATTTCAGTTTGTGAGCCGATTACATAACCAATTAGACCTCCAAGCATCATTGGAACGCCACCACCAAAATAGTGCTTGGCAAGTCCTGCCAATGCGATAGAATGGGATATTTTAGGGTGTACTGAAACCCCAATGGCTTTGCCAATGTTGTGTTTTTGGAGTGCTTCTAATTCGTTCATTTTCGTCTGATTAATAGGGCAATTAAAATACCCAAAATAATGGGTAAAATAGCATCTTCTAACTTCTCACGTAGCGACCTTTTGAATCCCTTTTCTTTGGTGATTGTTTGGGAGGGTTGCAAGATTGTTTTTGCGATGTAGGTAGTACAGGGGGGGCAGGATTGTCTAATTCGGAGAGTGTCAGAACTTCTATATATGGTTGCGTTTTGGAATGTGATAGTATCTTTTTCTTTTGTGAAAAAAAATACCGAATCCGTAGATACAACATTCCTAATGTGAAGCGAATCGTGTCTAAAAATCTCATATAGATAAGGGTTATTTTGAAGTAAACGTGATAAACGATATTGAGGGCTACAAGAACTAAGGCAGCACCCCATAACGTAAATACAAAAAATTCTAATTTTGTCATTTGTCATTGTCTTTAGCGAATAAGAGTAAGAACCCACCGGCAAAGAAAATAGAGATGTCAGAAAGGGTAGTTTTTTCAAACCAAAGGAATACAAAGCACGTTAGGATAATGGCTAACCCTAACGTACTTGTTTTCCAATTTTTGAAGATTCGGTCAAACATTGATTACCCTTACAAGCCTTTCCGTTTCTTTTTGATGTACTCGTAAATATGAATACAACCTGTTGCAATGCTAACTATCATAAATAGTGCTGAAATGATTGTAAATGCTGATGTAGCAAGGGCAGCGATGCCGGTTCCAACTTGCAATGTCAATAGGTCGTTTTGTTGTTTCATATTAGTTTAGTTCTTCAATATCGCCAAATTCAATATCGGCTTTGTTTTCAAAATACTCAATCGCTTTAACGATGTTGGTGGTTTCAATTAAGCCATAGCAACCTTTAGCGATTGCAATGTGGAGGGCTTCTTTCAAAATCTGTAAGGCTTGTTCGGTTTTCATATTGTTTTTTTATTTTTTGGTTGAGGGGGTTGACCACGGAAGTGGTGTGTTAACAGGTACGACCGATGGATTGATTTGTGAATCAATTTGACCTTGAATACAGGCCTCTAAGTTGTTAACGCCATCTACTCCCAATTCATCTTGAATCCAACCGATAACGATTTCGTTTGTCAAGTCCTCATAGGGTGTAAAGTTGGCTACATTGTCTGTAGAAAACCTTGCGATGTTAGAAAGGGAAGCGGTGTATTCACCATCAACTCCTACTACTTCATAGTTAGCGATAACTACGTAGTTTTGCTCACCTGCTATAGTTTCGGTATACAGGGCGGTTACGTTCCAAGTGTAAGTTGTCATATTGCGAATTTAGTTAATTTATGCCAATAAAATTTTCTGTGCTACTCCGTTGATAAATACGTTCCATACGTTTGCTGAGGCGTTTACT
>CAZYEM010000171.1:0-8939 GCA_964646395.1 uncultured Bacteroides sp. | reverse complement strand
TGTTCTGTTTTTACAAAAATAATAGCTGGATTTATATAGGATTCTAAAAAAATACTATCATTGGTAATAACAAAACCTCGAGAGGCAATTTCGACATCTTTGCTAAGTGATAGAATATTAAATGACTGGGATATAACTTTTTCGGAATGTTGAACCAATTGTTCGGACTCTCTGAATTTTTGATTACTTTTATAAACAGAATAGCCCATAAATCCATTGACTGTAATTATTATAAGCGAAAAAAGAAAGAGCTTTTGACTAATATTGATTTTCATACAAACTATATTATGTTTTTTTTATTTCATTTATATATTTCCTAAAATCCGCAAGGATTTTTATTAGTGTTTTATTAATAGATAGTTGTGGATTTTTTTATCATTTAATTGTTGTATTAAAATTTGTGTAATTCGTTTAATTCGATGATAATAAACATTTATTTGCGGATTTAAGGTATTTTAAAAAATTCAAACCAGTTTGTGATTTTTAAAACAAGAAACTGGTTTGAACCTTTTTAATTTATTATTAAAATATTTATTACATTATCATCTTTGCATTTAAAGGATCTATTTTAATTGTCAAATCTCTAAATCCAATATTGATTAATTCGATTTCACAAGAAATAGAAACTTCATCGCCTACCATTACACCTCCGGTTTCCATTTTCGAATTCCATTCAAGTTCCCAATCTTTTCTGTTGATAATCCCTGTTATGCTAAAACCAGCTTTTTCAACTCCAAGTGAATCCGTGTAATTACCTCCAAATGCTACATCCATTTTAACGTTTTTGGTAACACCTCTTATCGTCAATTCTCCCCATAATTCGTGAGTTCCATTTATTCTTGACTTTTCAATTGTACTTGAAGTAAATGTGATTTGTTTATGATTTTTTACATCAAGAAAATCAATACTTTTCAAATGTTCATCACGTTTTGAATCACCAGTTGAAATGGTTGATGCATCTATCCACAAATCAATTTGAGCTGTAAAAAAATTTTTATCGGTTGTGTAAATACTTGCATCAAATTTTTTAAATGTCCCATTGACATGTGCAATCATTAAATGTCTTACCTTAAATGCAATTTGGCTGTGTGCCTGATCTATTGACCATTTTGTTTATGCTATCATTTGTTATTTTTTTATTTATGTGTTTATTTTTTACTTTACAAAGTTAGATTTCAAAGGCATTGAATCTATTATATAATTAATGGTAAGACTTACATAATTTACTGTTTAATAATTATCTAAATTAGATTTGTATTTGATTACAGGCTGCAATAGTGTTTATATTGTAATGTTTATAAGTAATAAAAAAGCACTTTCTTAATTTAACGAAAGTGCTTTTAAAAATTCAAGAATGATATTTTTTATCAATAATTGAAATTTATTTTACATGATGTTTCAAAATCTCTTTTTGAGATTCAACAGCATGTGTAGTGTGACCTTGTGCTTTAATCGTACTTTCATGTGCTTTTTCATGATTTTTTGCTTCGTGATGTTTTACAGCTTCAGCATGAAATTTTGCTGCTTCTTCTAAATGCTTAGCCGCTTTTTTGTGGCTTTCAATGTTTTTTTCCATTTTTTTAAATTTTAAGATGTTATTGAATTATAACAATGCAAAGATATTTAGATTGAATTCCGAAAGCATTACATAATAATGATAACGTATTACATAATTCACACTTATTATGTGGTTTAAATATTTATTGTTGCTTTAATGCATAGTTAGGTTTTGTTGAAAGCAAAAAAGCTGAAAGCGATTAACTGCTCCAGCTTTTTTTAAAGTGTGATTCATAGTGAATAATATTCTAAACTTAAATTATTGTTCAATAGGTGAAAACCCAATATCAGTTATTATGTTGCGCATTTCCTCTTTTGTTTTCATAAGTTTATATTCTATCATACGCAGCATGCCTTCTTCATTGCCCGCTTTGTAATGCAAATCCTTGTCAGTCAACTCGGGATATTTATCTTTAAGTTTAACCTTTAGTTCATTCCAGTTATTATGATTTTTTTTCAGATTCATAAGTAGTTGTATTTGAATTTGTTATTTGTATTTCTTTAAAAACAACTTATTGTTTCGATAATCGTTTCTCGAAGAAAACGGTAATCAATATTATAGCTCCTGCCAAAGCAAGAAGCAAATGAACATTTTCGTCAGGTTTAAAAACAATTACCCATATTATAACTACTAATCCGGCAATGATATAAAGTAAATTTTTCATGATTATTTTTATTTTACTAATGTGAATATTAATTATTACAAAGGTATATTTGAAAGCTGCAGATTGTATTACACAATTCAGGCAAAAAGTTACATTATTCACACTTAATTGGTCTTTGGAATTATTTGGCAACCAAAACAGTAGTGAGTGCTGCCGGTGTTGGTTATATGTGGCTCTACTTGGTAGTTAATTAATGCAGGTAGAGATGCTTGATTATTTGCAGGCTTTAATTTTATTTTCAATGTCTAGATAGAGTTCTTTAAAGTAATGAAACCTGATGCTTCCTTTTTGTCTAAATGACATTGGACTATATTCTTTTCTATTTGCTATAAAAATGAAATTAAGACCGAACCAATCTTTTTTATCATATTCTTCTCTTTCAATTATATGAGCAAATTTTCCTTCTTGTTTATAAACGCCAAATGATTTTATATCATTGAAATTTAATGTATTTTTACCAAAAAGAGATTTTTTCATTACTTGATAATTATCAACAATAATTTTGGTTGTCAATGAGTAGTAAACCATAAATGGTGTAAAAAGACTCAGAAAAGAAAATAAACAGCTTAACCAAATAGTTGGAATTATAAAAGCAAGCCAAATCATGAAAGTCGAAAAAGATATAAAAATTATGAACCAAAATATCTTCATTGGATGTCGAAGGTTGACTGCTGGATATTCAAGTTTTTTTGTCATGTCTTTATTTTAGTGATTTCCTTATACTCTCATATCATTCATTATATGTATAAACTTCTATGTTCTTGATATTTCAAAAACATTGCAAATATATTGATTTTTTTAAATCAATCCAGTCAGTGTTTTAAACCTGACTGGGTTAGCATCTCGATTGACAGTTAGCGATTGTAACAGGTTTCAATTTTGTGTTTTTACTAATTCTACTATTTTACTGTATAATAAGTTTTCGTCAATTGGTTTGGAAATATAATCGTCCATTCCAAATACTTTGTATTTGGAAACATCTGCTATAGAAACATCTGCTGTTAAAGCAATGATAGGAATTTGAGATTTTAACGTTTTACGTATGTATTCTATTGCCTCAAAACCATTCATTACAGGCATCTGTAAATCCATCAATATAATATCATAAGAATTGGTTTGCAATTTTTCTATTGCAATTTTTCCATTGCTTACTATATCATATTCAAATCCAAAATCACTTAAAATAATTTTGATTAATAATTGATTTAATTCAACATCTTCGGCTACTAATATCCGCAGGTTTTTAATTTCTGAATCCAGTTTCAGTGTTTCCATTTCTTCATTTGATTTTATCGTTGTTTTTCCATACGACAAAATAAAACTAAAAGTAGAACCTTTACCAATCTTACTCTTTAAGCTGATACTTCCTCCTTGTGCTTCAATTAATTGTTTAACAATAGCTAATCCCAATCCGGTGCCTCCATAAGAATTTGCTGTGCCAATTTCTGCCTGTTCAAAAACATTAAAAATTGAATTTATCTTGTCGGCAGCAATGCCAATTCCTGAATCGCTTACTGCAAATTCAAGTGTTACATTATCTTCGTCTTCTTTTAGTAATTTTACGCTAAGTATAATTTCCCCCTTATGTGTAAATTTTACGGCATTACTCATAAGATTTAATAAAATCTGATTTAATCTTACCGAATCGCCCAATAGCATGGATGGTATATTGCTATCGTATTCTTTTACAAGGTTTAAATTTTTTTCTTTTATTTTCAGGTTAAAAGAATGGAGTATTGATGTTATTGATCTGCGCAATTCAAATGGTTTTTTTTCAAATGTCATTTTACCTGCATCTACTTTTGCCAGATCAAGAATATCGTTTATAAGTATATTTAAAATCTGACCACTGGTTTTTATTGCATGTAAAAATTCATTTTGTTCAGCATCCATTTTTGATTTCAATAATACATTTGTAAAACCTAAAATTGAATTTAATGGGGTGCGTATTTCGTGGCTCATGTTCGACAGAAACTGTTGTTTGAACTTTGTAGCATTCTCTGCAAAGACCTTTGCTTCAATCAATTTTTTTTCAAACATTTTACTTTCATGAATATCTGAACCAACACCTATATATCCAATAAATTTGCCATTGGGCAAATAGCGGGGATTGGCCTTAATCTTATGCCACCTGTATTCGCCATCGTACCGCTTTATTCTTATACTATTTAAAATATACGGCTGGCGTTTTTCAAATGCTGGTAAATAAATATCCATTATACCCTGCATCTCATCAGGATGTATTAAACCTTCCCAAGCTCTGCCAAGTGCTTCTTCTATAGTTTGCCCGGTATAATTTAACCAGTTTTTGTTCCAATAGCTAATACTAGCTTGCTTATTAGGTTCTATAATAAAAATGTGCATGGGTGCATTATCTGCCAACGTGTGAAACCTTTCTTCGCTTTCTTCAATTTTTCTTCTGGCAGTAGCTTGTTCGGTAATATCAGAAATGGCGAGAAGAATTAATTCTTCATGATTCATTTTTTGAATAATGTGTTTTGCATTGAGCAGCATTGTTTTTTCCCCAATATAAGGAAAGCTGTGTGTAATTTCGAAATCGTGAAAATGAGTGTTTCGAGGAAGTATGTTTTCGAGTAGTTCGCGCAGGCGTGGAATATTCCATTGCTTGTTTCCCAGATCAAACAAAAGCATTCCTTCCGTTTCTTCTTCCGTAACATTAAAATTCTTATAAAAGGTTTTATTAGCAGATTTTACTCTAAGATTTTTATCTAACACTATCATCGGTTCATGTATGGTGTCGAATACAGCTTCGGAATAATCATAAGCTTCATTGAGTAGATCGTTTCGGGTTTGCAGTTCCTGATTAATGGTAGTTAGTTCTTCGTTAGCAGATTCTATTTCTTCTTTTGAAGTTTCCAGTTCTTCATTCACGGTTTGCAATTCTTCGTTGCTCGAAACTATTTCTTCATTGGCACTTTGCAATTCTTCGGTAAAAGCTTCCTGTTCCTGAGCAATTGCAATTGCATCAGCTTGAGCTGCGGCTAATTCCAGTTCTAATTTTTTTATTCTGCGGTCTTTTGCAAGCGAAATATTTTTTCCACCTTCCGCTTGTGTCGAAAAATATTCTATTTGTTCCTGTTCTGTGAAAAGTATTAAGAGCAAGGGTTCATCTGATTCTATTTTAAGCGGAACAATATCCAGAGTTATAATTTTGACTGTGGAATTTGTTTTCAATTCAATTCCGCTTTTGCGAATGCGGTTTTTTGTTTTTATAACTTTTGATATAGAGTTTCGCAATTCAAAAGCAATTTCGGGTCGTGCCATTTTTAAAATATTAAAAGTGGCTTTGCCTTTCGGATGTGTAAGAAATAAATCGGTTGTGCCACGAAACTGCACAATTTCCATTTGGTGATTGATTACAACACTAGCAGGCATAAATTCTGAAACAAGCACTGCATCAATAGCATTATCGAGTCCGGATTGACTAACAAATACAGTTTGTTTTGTTTTGTCTTTATTCGTTACCGGAATATTTGTTTCGGAAAAAGTCTGTTGTGCATAACGGGGCAATAGTGCGGGCAGTGTACGGGCACCTGAGTTTATTTTACGTGAAAATATTTTATATTTTTTATTAAAATCTGTAAAAAGATTTGCTGATTGACTGATGTTTTCTGATTTACCTAGCATCAAAAATCCATCATTATTTAAGGCATAATGAAACGTATTAACGACTTTTTTTTGTGCCGGAATATCAAAATAGATGAAAAGGTTGCAGCAACTAATAAAATCGAGTCGTGAAAAAGGAGGGTCGTGTAAAATATTATGCGGAGCAAATACGCACATATCCCGTACTGCTTTGTTTACACGGAAACCATTATCTGCTTTTATAAAGAAACGTTGAATGCGTTTTGGCGAAACAGTTTCTAAGTCTCGTTTGGGATAAATGCCAATACGTGCTTTTTTGATTGCCTGTTCGCTAAGGTCTGTTGCGAAAATTTGAATGGGTATGTTTATTGTTTTGCTTTCCTGAATTTCGAGCAGCATCATAGCGATGGAATACGCTTCTTCGCCAGAGGCACAAGCGGGAACCCATATACGCAGCGACTCTCCTGCTTTTTTTCTTTTGAGCAGCTTTGGGAAAAGAGTTTCTTTTAAATATTTATGTGTGTCGGTATCACGGAAAAAACTGGTTACATTAATCAATAAATCCTGATAAAGAATATCTATTTCTTCTTTTTTTTGCGAAAGCAGTTTTGCATATTCTTTAAGTATTGTTATTTTATACAACAACATTCTGCGAATGATGCGCCTCTTGATGGTGTTCATTTTATAAGCACTAAAATCAACTCCGGTGGATTTGTGCAAGAGGTTTAAAATAATTTTTAAATCGGGATTGCTGTTATCAATTAAATCTTCTTCACCGTTTTTTACTCCAAAAGCTTTTACAAGAGGATGTTTACTTAGCCGTGCTAATTCGAGTGCTATTTCTTTTGGCGACAATATAAAATCTACAATACCTGCTGCAATTGCAGAGTGAGGCATACTTACAAATTTTGCAGTGTCGTCTTGTGCAAAAGTTAATCCGCCTTCCTGTTTGATGGCTTCCATTCCCATAGTTCCATCGCTTGCACTGCCGCTAAGGATAATGCCGATAACTCTTTCCTTTTGTGCTTCAGCAAGTGATGAAAAAAGAACATCAATTGAAATTGCTGCACTGTTTTCTGAACGGGGAATTAATTTTATATGACCATCTGTTACTTCAATGCCTTTGTTATATGGAATTACAAAAATATTATCGGGCACAATTTTATCCATGTCGTCAATCTCCTGCACTATCATACTTGTCTTTTTTGACAAAATTTCAGTCAACATGCTTTTGTGATCGGGACTGAGGTGCTGCACATAAATAAAAGCCATACCCGTGTCGGCCGGAAGATATTTTAACAGCTCAATCATAGCTTCTAATCCACCAGCTGATGCACCAATAGCAACTACGGGAAAGGAATTTTCTTTAACTTCTGCTTTTACAGTCGTTTTCTTTTTAGTTGAAGTTGCTTTCATATCAATGATGAATATTAAGATTAATTGAAATCATTCTGTAAAGTTAGTAATAATAGTATGTAATAGTTAATAATAATGCAAATTAGTTAAATAAAAGTGGGTATCGTATTATCTCAAATAGGACAGATGTACTCTAATACACTGTTAATCTTTTGATATTGTTCAAAAAATTTTAAGTTACGCACTTTCATCAAACATAATTTCGTCTGAACTTCCTATTTTGTATAAAGGTTTGTCAATGGGTAATGTAAAATAAAAAGAAGAACCCTCACCTTCAATACTTTCTACCCATATTTCACCACCATTTTTTTCTAAAAATCCTTTTACCAATAATAATCCAATTCCAGCACCCTTATCCTTTTTTCTTGTTTCAGAAAGAATTTTCATTTGTGGGGTAAAAAGTTTTTCCATTATTTCCTTTGACATTCCAATTCCAGTGTCCTTAACCTGAATAATAATTTTCTCATCTTTGGTTTTTGCTGAAATCGTTATTGTACCGCCTTTTTCCGTATGTTTTATCGCATTGGAAACGATATTTTGAATAATGGAGATTAACATTTTGCCATCTGCAAATACAGTAGTATTTTCTTCAATTTCGTGATGAAGATTTATCGTATTTATTGAAGCAGTTTCTCCTAAAGATTCAAAAACTTTAGTAATGTATTCGGTTAGTTTTATTTTTGCCGGAGAAAATACGTCTGATGCGTATTTTATTCTTGCCCATTCTACCAAATAATCCAACATATCTAATTCATCGGTGGATGATTTATATAGTAAGTCGAGCATTTCCTGAACAGTATCAGGCTTCATTTTATGAAAATTTTCTTTCAAGTATTTTGTTGTTCCGATAATTGCTGAAAGAGGGCTTCTTAAATCGTGTGAAAGTATTGCCAGAACACTCTCTTTATGAGTATTAAGCTCTTCCAATTCTTTAATGTATTTTTTTATTGCATCCTCTGATTGTTTCCTTTCAGTTAAGTCCCTTAAAATTTTAACATAGCCCAACATCTCTCCATCTAAACCGATAAGTGGGAAAACCAATCCATAAGCATAAAACAGGCTTTTGTCTTTAGCAATGTGCCATCTGTTATCTATTGCTCTACCTTCTTTTAGAGCAGTTTCAATTTCTTTTTTCGGAATTCCGTTCTTTAAATCTTCCTCTGTAAATATTATATTAAAAGATTCTCCTATAACTTCATTCGTTTCGTAACCAAATATTTTTTCTGATCCTGCACTCCAGCTATTTATGGTTAATTCTTTATCAAAAGTAAAAATTGAATAATCTTGTAAGCTGTCAATTATCTGGCTATAAAATTCAGCTGTCGGGATGTAGCTGCTTTTAAGAATTTTAAGATTATCTTGTTTGTTTTCCATTGGATTTATTTTAATGTTTATGAGTGAATTGAAATGTTGTTTTGTCTGCTACCATTGGTGTGTAATATATAAACGGAAAATAAGTATAGTGTAGCCAGATTGTGTTATTTTGTCCGGTTTTTTTCATATTTATAATTCCACAAATATAAACCTAATATAAACACTATATTATTTTTTAACAAAATAAACATCATTAAAACAACATGCTACAATATTTTACCACAACCATTAATGAATCGTTGCAAAGATAAATTACAGTATGATGTTATTTTACAAACATATACTTGCTTGTTTTCATCACCAATTTCAGGTATGTTCTGT
>CAZYEM010000170.1:0-8971 GCA_964646395.1 uncultured Bacteroides sp. | reverse complement strand
TACTGATCTTGATTCTTTAATTCGTCGAACAAAAGCAAATCCGGTTTTGATGATGGAAATGATTTCCCTGTATCTGGAACAAACACCACCTCTGATTATTGCTATGAAACAAAGCTGGAAAACTAAGGATTGGCAATCATTATACTCAGCGGTTCATAAAATAATTCCTTCATTTTCAATTATGGGAATCAAAGGTAATTATGAAGATATGGCTAGAAAAATTCAGGATTTTGCTAAAAATCAGCAGGAATCCGAAGGAATTTATGACATGGTTCTGGAAATTGAAAATGTTTGCACAGAAGCTTGTGTTGAATTAAAAGTTGAACTAAATACAATTAAAAATACTAAAAAATGAACAAGAAAAATAAGATAATGTTGTTTCTGGTAGATGATGATGCACTGTATTTAAGAGCATTGGAAATTGATTTTATTCAACATGCCGATTTTGAAATTAAAACTTTTGCAACAGGTGAACTTTGCATTGAAAATTTAAATAGCTTACCCGATGTTATTATACTGGATTATCAGCTAGATAGCATTTTAAAATCCGCAATGAATGGTATAGAAACACTGGATAAAATAAAAGCATTCAATCCGGATATTACTGTAGTTATGTTATCATCTCAGGACAAGATTGAAGTTGCTATCGATTGTATGCATCATAAAGCATTTGATTATGTTGTAAAAAGCGAAACCGCTTTTGTACGACTTCAAAAAATAATAACAACAATTTTCCATTACAAAAAAATGGAAAAAGAATTAAACTGGTATATGGAAAGAATGTAGTGTTTTAAAAACAATAATTTCAAATACGATTTATTTATTGATATATATTGATAACAAAGATTTTATATGTATTTATCATTAAAAATATTTTTTCAAAAAAAGAGTATCTTTGCTAACTGTATTTATAAAATTCTTTTATTTAAAATTGAATGAATAAATTGATTTCCTTGTTAAAAAAAACACTAAAAATTATAAGTTGGATAGTAATTGGTTTTGTAATACTATTCTTTTTTATTGCCGTTATCATTCAATTACCTTTTATTCAAACCAAAATTGTCCGTTATGCCACTACTTTTGTAAGCGACAAAACACATACTAAAGTTGAAATAAAAAACATTCATATTTCTTTTCCTAAATCAGTCAATATTCAAGGATTGTATTTAGAAGATATTAATAAAGACACCCTTTTATTTGCAGGAAAATTACAGATTAATATATCATTTAAAGATTTGTTTAATAATAAGATAACATTAAATTCTGTATCGTTGGAAGAAGTAATTATAAATCTGAAACGAATAAAAAATGATTCTCTTTTCAATTATAATTTTCTAATAACATCATTTAGTGATACTTTAAATAAGAAAAACCTTGAAACTAATAAAAAATCCAACTGGATTTTCAGCATTAACAATGTCAGCTTAAAAAAAATCCGCATCAATTATGATGACAAATATGGCGGAACAAAAGCAGCTATTAATTTAAATAAATTAAAATTGAAAATGCAAGATTTAGATTTGGTTAAATCTGTATATCATATTGATAATTTATTAATTGAAGGGCTAACAGCAAAAGTTATTTTAAAAGAATCAGAAAAAACAGAAGAAAAAGATTCGAAAACAAGTATTTTACCAGAAATTTCTGCAACTAAAATTGAAATCAGTAATTCAAAACTTTTTTACACAAATTCATCTGCCAATCAATTTCTTACAACTAATATTAATCAACTGAAATTAAAAAAATCAGTAATTGATATACAAAAACAATTAATTTCTTCTGATTATATTTCTATATCAAAAACGGAGATTTCTTATTTCACTAAAGATGCTGAATCAAATTCAGATTCAATTATTTACACAACCAAATCATCTTCAGAAAAAAATAACTGGACAGTTTCTGTTAAAAAAATTGATTTGCAAAATAATTCATTGGTTTACAAAATCATAAACAAACCTACAATAGAAAATGTATTTGATGTAAACAACTTAGATTACAAACGTTTAACACTTTCAGCTAAAAATCTGTATTATTCAACATATAAAACAAAAGTCAATATTACTAAATTCTCAGCAGTAGATCAAAATAATTTTTCTATCAACAGATTTGAAACTGATTTCATTATGGATTCTCATTCCATTACTGCTAATAAATTAAAAGTTGAAACAAATAATTCTTCTATAGATGCCGATATAAATTTACAATATACTTCATTAAAATCATTGACGAAATATTTGCCATTCATACGGTTGAATGCAAATATGCGAAATATTACCATAAATAATTCGGATATTCTTTATTTTAGCCCCCAATTGAAAAATCAGATATTTTTTAAAAATACAAGAAATATTACAAAGGTTTCAGGAAAAATAAATGGAACTGTGAATAATTTAAAAGGAGAAAATCTGATAATTGAAACGGGAGTAAATACCTATATATCAAGCAATTTTTCTATTTATGGTCTTCCCGATATAAAAAATACATATTTTCATTTCCCCAATTTAAAAATAAACTCAAGCAGAGGCGATATTGCTTTTACAGCAGGTACTTTAATTCCTAAAAGCATTGAACTTCCAGAAAAAATAAATCTTGATATTATTTATAAAGGACAACTTAAGGATTTTGAATCAGCAGTAAAAATGCAAAGTAGTTATGGAAATGCATTTTTCAATGCAAGTATAAATAAAACAGAACATTTCAAAGCGTATTTAAGTATTTCTGGTTTCGATCTAGGTAAATTACTCAAAAACAAACCTATGTATGGACCAGTTTCATTAATTGCTGAAACGGAGGGACAGGGTTTAGATGAAAATTCAATCAATGCAAAATTAATAGCAGATGTATCTCAAATTTATTTAAATCAGTATAACTATCATAATCTCAAAATAAATGGAAGTATAAATGGGAAAATGTTTGATGGAAAAATAAATCTGAAAGATGAAAATGCAGCATTTGATTTTGAAGGATTAGTAAATTTCAATCCCAATGAGGAAAACTACAAATTCTTTTTAAATTTACATGCTGCAGACCTCAGAAAGTTAAATTTTTCAAAAGATGACATCCGCATTGGCTTTAAAGCAGAATCACATCTGAAAGGAAAAACCTTAGATAAAATAAATGGAAATGCTTGGATGTCAAATATCATTGTAGCATCAGGAGTTAAGAAATATTTACTCGATTCTATTTTAATAGATTTAATAAATCATTCAGACAAAAGTATGATTTTTATTCGAAGTGCAATTGCAGATATAATTTATAATGGAAGTTCCTCCCCTATCGAGCTTCCAAAAATTTCAACTAATTTCATTACTAAATACTTCCCATTTAAAGCAAATGAGCCTTTGAACAAGCAAAATAATGATTTTACAATTGACATTCATCTTCGCAATCATCCGATACTTACAGAAGTATTATTTCCTGATTTAGAAGAATTCAATGGTGGAATTATAAAAGCTAGTTTTGAAAGCAGGAAAAATGAGATGAAAATCAATGCAGTTTTAGGGAAAATTGTTTATGGAACCACTGAAATTAAAGACTTTGCAATAAATATCGATTCAGATTCAACAATTTTGAATTATAAAATTTTAAGCAACAAAATTTCAAATAATCAAATAAAACTGGATAATTTGTCACTAAAAGGAAAAATTACCGATAAAACAATTTTTGCAGGTTTGACGTCAATAGATGAAACAGGAAACAAAAAACTTTTGGTTAACACTCATTTAATCAAAGAGAATGAAAATTACAAACTTGCTTTTGATCCAAAAGATTTTTACATAATGAATAATCGCTGGGAAATTGCAGAAGATAATTATATTGAATTTGGGAAACAAGGATTTTTAGTACACCATCTTTTTATCAATAACACTGAAAGTGAAATCAATATAACATCAGTTAATAATAAATTTAATGATGATTTAACTATTGAGATTAAGAATTTTAAATTGGAAGATATTTCAGGAATAATTGAAAAAGATAGCAGTTTTATTAAAGGAAATTTTGATGGGAATGTTTTGCTTAAAAGGATTAACAACACGTATGGCGTTATTGCAGATGCCAGAATCAGAAATTTGCTGGTACGTAATGTTGCCATTGGAAATCTATCGGTAAAAGCAAAAAATCCGATTGCCGAAAAATTTGAAATTGATTTAAATCTAACTGGTATGGGAAACAATCTTACAGCAAATGGTTATTTTTATCCAAAAGGAGGAGATAATTCAGTAAATATAAAAACAGCTATTAATTCACTTTCTATGAAAACAGTTGAAGCATTTTCAATGGGAACTATCACAAAAGCTTCAGGAATTCTAACAGGAAGTTTCCTTATTGATGGGAAAATATCGGAACCCGATATTACTGGTGAATTGTTTTTCAATAATACATTTGTAACACCTTCTGCTATAAATCACCAAATCCAATTAAAACACGAATCTATAAAATTAAAAGAAGATGGTTTCTACTTTAATTCATTTACCATTTTAGATGCCGATCAAAATACAGCTATAATAGATGGCTCTATTCAAATGAACCAATTTAAGAATTATAAATTTGCTTTACAATTGAATGCCAAGGACTTTTTATTACTAAATACTACTGATAAAGATAATAAAGAGTTTTATGGCAAGATGATTATTGACAGTAAAGTTGAAATTAACGGACCAATGTCTCTACCAGTAGTTTTTGCAAAAATCAAGATGAAAAAGGGTTCTAACTTCACCTTTGCAGTTGCAGAAAAACAATTAACTACAGATAAAGGTGAAGATGTGGTAGAATTTGATAATATATTAAAAATAAATCCAATATTAAACAAAATAGATAAAAAAGAAAATCAGAAATCGGGATTAACCGGTTTTGACATTTCTTCAATTATTGAAATTGACAAAGAGGCAACCCTCAAATTATTAATGGATCCATCTTCTTCAGATTCGCTTGTGGTTAAAGGTGATGCAGCTTTAAGCTTTTCAATTGACCGAAGTGGGAAAATGAGTCTTACTGGTGCTTATAATTTAAATGATGGCAGCTATATTGTTTCATTGGAATCTATTTTAAAACGAAGATTTTCTATAGATAAGGGAAGTACAATTATCTGGAATGGCGACCCGCTGGACGCAGATATTTCTATAAACGCAACTTATTCTGTTCGAACTTCTCCTTATGAATTAGTTGCTGATCAGATGACTGGATTAAGTGAATCCGAGAAAAGTGGCTATAAGCAACGCTATCCTTTTTTAGTAATACTTAAACTTCGTGGTCAAATTCTGAAGCCTGAAATTAATTTTGAAATTCAGTTAGCACCCGAAAATAAAGGAATTTTAGGAGGTGCAGTAAATGCTAAGTTAACTCAATTAAATCAGGACATTTCAGCTTTAAACAAACAGGTATTTGCATTGCTAGTTTTAAACAGATTTATTCAGGAAAATCCATTGCAATCAGAATCTACAGGCACATTATCAACTGTCAGATCAACTGTAGGCAAGCTTTTATCTACTCAATTAAATCAATGGAGCTCAAAAATTGTATCTGGAGTAGAATTAAATTTTGATATTCAATCGTATGAAGACTATCAATCCGGACAAGCAGAGGGCAGAACACAAGTGGATATTGGTGTTAAAAAGCAACTTTTCAATGAACGATTAACGGTTCAGATTGGAGGAACTGTTGATGTGGAAGGAGAACAGGCAAAACAAAATTCAGCAAGTAATTTAACAAGCGATGTTACGGTAGAATACAAATTTACAAAAGATGGACGCTATCGACTGAAAGCATTCAGACATAACCAATACGAAGGAGCAATTGATGGACAATTAGTTGAAACAGGTATTGGTGTTTTATATGTGCGTGATTTTAATAATTGGATAGAATTTTTTAAATCGCCAAAAAGTAAAATTGATAAAGTAATTAAAGTAAATACTTATGAAAAATAAAATTATAACTAATTACTTTTATATCCTTATTTGCGTGATTTTGTCATCATGCAGCGGAACAAGACTTTTACCCAAAGGTGAAAAACTTTATACTGGTGCTGAAATAAAAATTATAACATCAGAAAAAATTGATAATCCGGGTTTTATTAAAAAAAATATCAGAAATTCTTTAAGTATCAAACCAAATAAACGGTTTTTGGGAATGCGTCCGAAATTATGGATGTATTTAAAAGCGGGAGAAGAACCCAAAAGTAAATTTAAAAAATGGCTTAAAAGAAACGGAGAAGCACCGGTTTTTATTAATAATTTAAAACCAGGTGTTTCATCAGCTATCATAGATGCAAAGCTTTTTAATATCGGAATTTTTAAATGTTATACAGAATATAAAATCCTCGAAAAAAAACGAACAGCCAAAATCATATATATTAGCCATATACACAAACCTTATACAATCAAAGAACTTAAATATCAAATTTCAGATAATCCTTTAAACAATATTATTGCTTCAGAAAAAGAAAAATCACTTATCAACTCAGGAGAGAATTATAATCTCGATAAATTAAAAAACGAAAGATTACGAATTGATGCATTGTTGAAAAAAAACGGATACTTCTACTTTAATCCGGATTATTTAATTTTCAAGGCAGATACTTCAAATATTGATAACAGCATAACCTTAAGGCTTACTTTAAAGGATAGTGTCAATAAAAATGCATTAACAATATATCGAATTAACAAGGTCTTTATTGATCAGGAATATTCTCTGGAAGAACATACTGATCTTGCAAAAGAGAGTTTTCATTTTCAAAATAATATTTTTACCGGAAAAAAAACCGAGATGATAATTAAACCAAAAGTAATTTTGAGATCGGTTTATTTAAAAAAACACGATATTTATTCAAGAGAAAAACATAACATTACATTAAACCGACTGATGTCAATGGGTAATTTTAAATTTGTAAGAATGAATTTTACCGATAGCGACACTTCTGCTTCCGGATATCTGGATGTCAACATTTTAATGACTCCATTGCCAAAACAAACGTTCAGAGCCGAAATAGAGTTTGTTTCAAAATCAAACAATTATTTGGGGCCACGAATGAATATCAGCTTTCTGAATAGAAACACTTATCATGGAGCAGAAATTTTAAATCTAAATATGGCCGGATCATTTGAAGCACAATTTATTGCAACCGATAAAAATTTATATTCTTATTCCTGGAATCCAGAGATTGAATTGATTTTTCCCCGCTTGGTAATACCTTTTAATTTAAAAAGAACCAATAGTATTTATATTCCAAAAACTAAGTTTTCTTTTTCTTATAACTTTACCAAAAGAGTTGATTATTTCGATATGCATACCTTACAGTTTATTTATGGTTTTAAATGGAAAAATGATATAATGAAAGAACATGAATTAAATCCTGTAAGTATAAGTTACTCATCTATTTTAAATAAATCGATTAAATTCACATCATTGCTGGATTCCAATCCTTTTCTTGAAAAAAGCTATGAAGAACAATTTATTGCCGGGGCAAGTTATTCTTTTACATATAATGAGCAAATCAGACAAGGGAAAAAAATGCAATACTACTTTAATCTTACATCAGAAGTAGCAGGAAATACACTTTCATTATTGAAATTCATTGGAGGAGAAAAAGCATCTACTGACAATCCATTAAAAGTAATTGGGTCGGTCTATTCACAATTTGCAAGATTAAGTATTGAAGGAAGAAGCAATTACAATTTAAATGATAAAAATAAATTTGTGATGAGATTTTTGGTTGGAATAGCAAAACCTTATGGAAATTCATCAGTTTTGCCTTACGCCAAACAATTCTTTAGTGGTGGACCAAACAGTATCAGAGCTTTTCATATAAATTCTGTAGGACCAGGAACATTCAACCAAAATATTGATGACAAAGGTTTTTTGCAATTAGGTGGAGATGTCAAGATTGAAATGAACGCTGAATATAGATTTTCAATTTATAAATTCTTTAAAGGTGCTTTATTTGCAGATGCTGGAAATGTATGGTTATTAGAATCAAATCCTACCAATATCGGTAGTCCGTTTACTTACTCAGGTTTTATTAATGAAATAGCAGTTGGAGCAGGAATAGGATTAAGATTAGATGTTTCCTTTTTTGTTTTAAGATTCGACATTGCAACTCCATTCAGAAAACCTTGGTTAGAAGACAATAACAAATGGGTTATTGATAAAATTAGCTTGGGAAATTCATCGTGGAGAAGTGAAAACTTAGTTTTAAGTGTAGCAATTGGTTATCCTTTTTAATTTTACGAAATTATATTTTTTATTAAAAAATATCGCTTAAAAAAAAGTTACCTTTTCAACTAAGATTGTATTGGTTTAATAAAAGTTAACTTAATGAAGAGAAAAAAAAATCCCGGTTTCCCGGGATTTTAAAATATTAAGCATTTTCTTTTTCGTTAACTTCAGGTTCAGCCGAAGGTTCATCCAAAATTTCTGCTGTAGGTTCTGCAATAGATTCTGCTATTGGTTCTTCAATAGATTCTGCTATAGGTTCAATAATTTCAGCATCCTCTGAAATTATCTCTGCAATTGGTTCAACAGGAGATTCATCTGTTTTCTTATTCTCTTTATCCTGCACTCTCTTAGCCATGGCTTCTAATTTTTCCATTTCAGATTTCTGCATTTCAGATTTAAGATTAGATAAAGCTTCAATATCACCTAAAGTAGTTCTTTCTAAATTATCATTATTTTGTTTTACAACTTTTTTCTGATCTCTGTCTTTACGTTTATTTTCTGTATCGTTTTTAGATCTTTCTTCGTAAGCTGCATCTTGCTGAATTTTTGAATGAGAAATAATGATTTTCTTGTTTTCTTTAGAAAATTCGATTACTTTAAAATCAAGAGTTTCATCAACTCTTGCAGATTGTCCATTTTCTTTTACTAAATGACGAACAGGAGCAAATCCTTCAACACCATAAGGTAAAGCTATAATGGCACCTTTATCGGTTAAACTTACAATTGTTCCTTTGTGAATAGAATCAACTGTAAATACAGT
>CAZYEM010000169.1:0-8983 GCA_964646395.1 uncultured Bacteroides sp. | reverse complement strand
TATTCTATGTAGATGAATTTGAGAAAATTGAAAAAGAAAATCCAAACTTCAAATTCAATATTGCACTTTCAGAACCATTACCGGAAGATAACTGGACAGGTTATGAAGGTTTTATCCATCAGATAATTCTAGAAAATTATCTCAAAAATCATCCCGACCCTGAAGAAATTGAGTATTATATTTGCGGACCACCTTTGATGAACGATGCCGTTCTGAAAATGCTTGATGACTACGGTGTTCCAAAAGACATGATTGCTCTCGATGATTTCGGAGGTTAATAAAAAAAGAGGGTTAATTACCCTCTTTTTTTTTATTACAAATTCAATTATCCCTTTTTTTGCAAAATCATTCATTAGCTTTATATAAAAATATCCTTCAAATTCATAATTTTGCAGAATAAAATAATCGTATGCGAAAACTACTGAATAAAGAATTAAACCGTTTATCAACAGAAGCATTCAAAGATGCTGACAAACTGCCTGTTGTTGTTGTTTTAGACAATGTAAGAAGTCAGCATAATATAGGATCGGTTTTCCGTACTTCTGATGCTTTCCGGATGGAAGCCATTCATTTATGTGGAATTACCGCTACTCCTCCGCATCGCGAAATTCATAAAACTGCCCTGGGTGCTACCGATACTGTTAGCTGGAAATACTTTGAAACTACCAAACAATCCGTAGATTTTCTTAAAGAGAATTCGTATAAGGTATATGCAATAGAGCAAGCGGTTGGAAGTATAAATCTGGAAGATTTTACCATTAAAACAAATGAAAAAATTGCACTCGTCTTTGGTAATGAAGTAGATGGGGTAAGCGAAGAAATTATGCATGAAGTGGATGGCTGCATCGAAATACCGCAATATGGCACCAAACATTCGCTGAATATTTCGGTGAGTGCCGGAATTGTTATCTGGGAAATAAGTAAGCTTTACGAATTCTGATTGTAAAATTTTAACTCAGCATCTCACTCCATTTTATTATCTAAATATTATTTACTGTATTTCCCGATCTTATCATTAATATTAACTTCCTTATTTGCTGAAGTTTCTATTTTAAGATAGGTTAGCATACTTGTTGTTCCTTCCCGATAGCAGGCTTCGTGTATTTTTTCTACCAATTGCATCAATTCTTTATAATCACCTTCAACTACGGTTTCAAAAGGGCAAACTACATAGTTGAAACCAGATTCTTTAATAATCTCAATAGCTATGTCAACCATTGAATAAGATAATTCTCCTCCTTTTTGAGGCAATATCTGTATTGCCATATTTATCTTGCTGTTCATATTCTTTTTTTATGCAAAAGTAGTAATTCCAGCCGATTTTTATAAATTCATCCGACTTAAGCATGAACAAGATCGTGTATATATCAAATTCATTCGACTAAGGCATAAACAAGATCTTGTACATATCATATTCACTCGACGGAGGCATGAACAAGATCTTGTACATATCAGATTCACTTGACATAGGCATGTACAAGTTCTTGTACATATTAAATTCACCTGACGGAGGCATGAACGAGATCGTGTACATATCATATTCACTTGACAGAGGCATGAACGAGATCGTGTACATATCAAATTCACTTTACGGAGGCATGAACATAATCTTGTGCTTTGATAATGAGACTTTTGAAAGCAAATAACAATAGACCGAAGTTTTAAACGGCTTTGTTTTATTAAAGGAAAAACCTGCCAGAAAACTATTTTACGGCAGGTTTTTGTATTTTAAACTAAAAAAATTGCACTAGATAATAAATGTTTTGGCTTTTGCAAAAGCACTTTCCAGTCCGGCCAAATTTTTACCTCCAGCAGTAGCAAAGAACGCTTGTCCTCCACCTCCACCCTGAATTTCTTTGGCAATTTCGCGTATTATTTTCCCTGCATCCATGCCTTTTTCTGCAACAAGATTTTCGGCAACCATCACACTTAAATTAACTTTACCGTCAGATTCGTAACCTAATACCAAAAACAGATTGTCGAGTTGCGATTTCATAGCAAAAGCCATATCCTTAACCGTTGCACCATCGAGGTCAACTTTGGCAGCAATAAAATTTACACCATTAATCAACTCTGATTTCTGTATTAATGAACCCTGAAGCATCGTCGCTTTTTCTTTGTTAAAAGCTGCAATCTGACGACGTAAATCACTGTTTTCGTCCTGCAAAGTTTTAATGCTTCTAACGATATCCTTGCTACCTTTCAGTAATTCCTTAATTTCTTCAATTGTTGCTGTTTGTGTTTTATAGTAAGCTTCAGCATGTTCAGCAGAAATAGCTTCAATACGACGAACACCGGCTGCAATAGCACTTTCGGAAACAATCTTAAACAAACCGATATTTCCGGTCGCTTTTACGTGAGTTCCTCCGCACAATTCAACCGAATCGCCAAAGCGGATAACACGCACCTGATCTCCGTATTTTTCGCCAAACAAAGCCATTGCACCCATTTTCTGAGCCTCTTCAATAGCCATATTGCGTTTTTCATCCAACTGTAAGTTTTCACGGATTTTCTGATTTACCATCGATTCCACTTTTTCTGTTTCCTCATCGGTAAGCTTCGAAAAATGCGAAAAATCGAAACGTAATCGTTCATCATCAACCATCGAACCTTTTTGTTCGACATGAGTACCTAATACTGTTCGCAAAGCTTCATGCAGCAAATGAGTTGCACTGTGGTTGTTAGCAGTTTGCCTGCGTTTACTTTCATCAACCAAAGCTACAAAACCTGCACTAATGTCCTGTGGAAGTTTGTCGGCAATATGTACACTCAGGTTATTTTCCTTTTTGGTATCTCTGATAATAATCTTCTCATTATCATTGTGAATAAAACCTTTATCACCAACCTGACCACCACTTTCGGCATAAAAAGGAGTTTTGTCAAAAACAAGTTGATAAAAGGTCTTATCTTTGGCTTTAACCTTGCGATACTTCAGAATTTCGATATCGGCCGAAATATGGTCATAACCAACAAAAACTGTTTCTTCATTTTCATTTTTAAGGATAACCCAATCATCAGTATCAACAACTGCCGCTTGGCGCGAACGGTTTTTCTGCTCTTCCATTGCTTTTGAAAAACCTTCCATATCAACAGTTAACCCCATTTCTTTAGCCATAAGCTGAGTTAAATCGATTGGAAAACCAAAAGTGTCGAACAATTCAAAAGCAAACTGACCACCAATAATTTTATTACCCGCATTTTGCTGGCAATATTGTTCAAATTTGGTAATACCATGAGCCAATGTTTTCAGGAAAGAAATTTCCTCTTCGGCAATTACCTTACGTATTAAATCCTGCTGAGATTTTAATTCGGGGAAATAATCGCCCATTTGTCCAACCAAAACAGGTAAAATCTCATTAATAAATGGCTCTCTGAAATTAAGGAAAGTATAACCGTATCTTACAGCACGACGCAAAATTCTGCGGATTACATAACCTGCTTTGTTATTAGATGGCAACTGACCATCGGCAATGGCAAAACTAACAGCACGTAAATGGTCGGCAATTACACGCATGGCAATATCTGCCTTATGGTCTTTGCCATATTCTTTACCGGAAAGTTTAGCTAATTCCTGAATCAAAGGCTGAAAAACATCGGTATCGTAATTAGATTTGGTATGTTGCAAAACCATACATAAACGCTCGAATCCCATGCCGGTATCAACATGTTTGGCAGGCAATGAAACTAATTTCCCATCGGACATACGGTTGAACTCGATAAATACATTATTCCATATTTCAATTACCAGGTGATGATCGTTATTTACCAACTCTTTCCCCGATATTTTCAGTTTTTCATCGGCATCACGCAAGTCAATATGGATTTCCGAACAAGGACCACATGGACCTGTATCGCCCATTTCCCAAAAATTATCCTTTTTGGAACCAAACAAAATACGATCTTCGGCAATGTATTGTTTCCAGATATCGTAAGCTTCCATATCTCTCGGAATACCATCTTTTTCATCGCCACCAAATACGGTAACATAGAGGTTTTCCTTGTTAATTTTGTAAACTTCGGTAAGTAATTCCCAAGCCCAAGCTATTGCTTCTTTCTTGAAATAATCGCCAAACGACCAGTTCCCCAACATTTCAAACATGGTATGATGGTAAGTATCATGACCTACTTCTTCCAAATCATTATGTTTGCCTGAAACTCTCAAACATTTTTGGGTATCGGCCACACGATTATATTTTGCTGGAGAATTGCCAAGGAAAATATCTTTAAACTGATTCATACCGGCATTGGTAAACATCAGAGTAGGATCATTTTTTATAACCATTGGAGCTGAGGGTACTATCTGGTGTTGTTTCGACTGGAAAAACTCCAGAAAAGTCTTACGAACAGTAATTGAATTCATATATTATATAATGTATAATTGTGATTTTAAGTTTTTTTATGAGTAAAACATTTTGCAAAAGTAGCTTTTTATGATTAATTTTGCGAAACCATAATATCATTTATTTTTATAAAAAAGCATAAAAGCATCATTTACAATGCCAAATAAAACAAAATATCATTTTAATGTTCACTCACTTTCTATCGAAAAAGTGAGGATTACATTTAAAGACAGATTTAAAAAGCTATTACAGATAGTAGCTTTCGGATCGGTATTTTCGGCTGTGGTTTTACTTATTGCCTATAACTTTTTTAATTCACCTAAAGAAAAAATGCTGATTCGTGAAATTGAACAATACAAGTATCAGTATGATATTATGAATGATAAACTGAATAATATTTCAGCTGTATTAAAAGATATTGAAAACCGTGACGATAATATTTATCGTGTTATTTTTGAAGCAGAACCTATTCCGGGAACATATAGAAATGCAGGAATTGGAGGAGCTAACAGATACGAAGAACTTGAGGGATTAAACAATTCGGAAAGAATTATAGAAACTGCAAAAAAAATAGATAAAATTTCCAGAAAACTTTACGTTCAGTCGAAATCATTTGATGATGTTTTTCGCATGGCAAAAAGTAAAGAAGATATGATGATACATCTTCCGGCAATACTACCAATGCCAAAAAACAGAGGACAAATTATATCTGGTTTTGGTATGCGTTTTCATCCAATTCTTAAATATCGCCGTATGCATACCGGTATTGATATTGCTGCACCCAAAGGAACACCTATATATGCAACCGGTGATGGTGTTGTATTAGGAGCTGGAAGAGAAAGCGGATATGGAATTACATGTCAGATTAATCATGGATATGGGTATCAAACTTTATATGGTCATTTATCTAAACTAAATGTAAGACCCGGACAAAAAGTAAAACGTGGCGAAATTATAGGTTACGTTGGCAGTACAGGTTTATCTAAAGCACCGCATGTACATTATGAAGTATTACTGAATGGTCAAAAAGTAAATCCTGTTTATTTCTTTTACAACGATCTTACTCCAGCCGAATACGAAGAGGTTATTGAAAAAGCAAATGAGGAAAATCAATGTCTGTCATAAAATTATGATTGAGCTTTAATTGATTATCAAAAAACTTAACAAAATAAAAAAGCCACTAAGAAAAATAATTTCTTAGTGGCTTTTTAGTTAATTCGTTTTAAAGACTAAACCAAGTGTTTCTAAATGATACCCAAAAACTCATGATAAGCATTTAAGGTAGTAATCAAGTTGGATTTTACATGAATAAATTCATCAACACCAGCTGCTTTAAATTCTTCAATCTGATCTTTAGGATAGCCGGCAACGGTAATATTAATATCAGCATCAGCCGATTTAAGAGCTTTGGTAATTTCAGGAACTATTTCAATATATTCTTCATCTGAACTGCAAATAACTACGATTTCAGCCTTAGCTTCCAATGCTGCTTTTATACCATCAGCAGATGTATTAAAACCTGCATTATCAATAATATCATAACCAGCACAACCGAAGAAATTAGACGCAAATGTTGCACGGGCTTTTCGCATAGCTAAACTGCCATAAGTAAAAAGAAATACCGCTGGTTTTTTATTGCCTTCTTTTACAAAGATTTCTGTTGCCAAACGCAAATCTTCAAATGGTTCGCTACCACGATAAATATTTAATTTCTTGTATTTAGAAGGCTTTTCAACAGCTTCTTCACCATCTTCCTGAATTTGGTCTATCATGCTTTCGAGTGGATTTGGATATTGATTGGTACCCAGAATAGTAGTTTTGCGGTTGGCATATTCCAAATCGCGGATTTGAGCAGTTTTTTCAATTTCATTCTGAATAAATCCGGCTTTAACCGCTTCGGCAAAACCTCCTTTTACTTCCACTTTTTTAAATAAATCCCAAGCATGATGAGCAATTGAATCGGTTAGATTTTCGATATAATATGAACCAGCTGAAGGATCTGCAATTTTATCGAGATAAGATTCCTCTTTTAATATAATTTGCTGATTGCGGGCAATGTGAGACGAAAATTCATCGGCATCCTTATAAGGTTCATCAAATGGAATTACGGTTATGGAATCGGCACCACCAATGGCTGCCGACATAGCTTCGGTAGTGGTTCTCAACATATTTACATAAGGATCGTAAACGGTTTTGTTCCACATTGAAGTGGTATTGTGAATAAAAATCTGCATCGATTCCATGTTAACTGGCTTATATTGTTCCACAATTTTTGCCCATAACAATCTGGCAGCTCTCACTTTGGCTATTTCCATAAAATAATTGGAACCAACGGCAAAAGAAAACATGAATTTTGGTGTTAAATAATCAACACTTTCACCTTTATAAATAAGATTGCATAAATAATCATTAGCTGAAGCGAGTGTAAAAGCCAGTTCCTGAATTATTGAAGCACCTGCATTGTGGAAATAATGTCCGTTTACAGTAATTACTTTAAAATTGGGTAGTGATTTTGTACAAATTTTTATAACGTAATCAGCTTCTACCAGGTTATTTTCAAAAGTGGTGTAAAAATCACCATGGGTTAATAAATAGCTGAACGGGTCGAAGTTAATAGAACCATTTACTTTTGCTGCATCCACATTATTAGCTTTTAAATAAGCCAGAAACAAATCCAAGGTCTGTGGATAGGAACGTGAGGAAATAAAATTGATTTTCACTTTTGTGCAATCAATTCCGTTTAATAAAGCCGACATATCAGCAGTAGTTTTAACTTCTTTAGCTTTAAAACCAATGGAAGTTGCACCGTTTTTAATGGCATCAACAGCTATTTTATTTGCTTTGGCAATATCATTGCAATCAATATCCTGACGAACATCCCAGTTATTGTTGTCTTTTTTATTTCCACGAACGTAGGGTGCTTCGCCCGGATTGGTTTTCATAAAGCTCAGATTTTCCAAATCTTCAGCACGATAATAAGGTTTTACTTTGAAACCTTCTATCGTTTGCCATACCAGTTTCTTATCATAATCAGCACCTTTGAGGTCTGCTTTAATTGCTTCTTCCCATGCCTGAGTTGTTACTGGAGGGAATTCTGAAAACAATTTCGGGTCTGTATTTTCCATGTGATTATTTATTAAATTAAAGTTTATAAAGCTTAGGCTTTAGTATATTACCCTAAATAAAAGGATATAAAGTCTTATCGCTTTTCTGATATTTAAATTGGCTACAAAATTAAAAATTTTTTCCAAAACTATTGCCTTATATTTACTGAAATATAGAATATCCATAAATACGTAAGGATAACATTAATACCATAATAGTAATAAGATAGCTTGCGTATTTGTAACAACAATGAAAATAAAACCATTTACTGTAGAATAGAGCATGCATTGCATACTAAATTCGCAATTAACAATTTAAACAGTTAGTTTTGCATACTGACAGGTTTTTATATGAAATAAACAGTATATTTGTAGCGTTTTTCTTTATTAAAAAACCAATAAATATGAAAATTAAAACACTATTTATTCTTTCCATTTTACTTACACAATGGACAATCGGACAATCTCAAAAAGTTAAAATAGAAGATGTCTTTAATCGCTATATGCATACAGAAGATAAATCTCTGGCAAAGTTAATTGTCAAATCAGATGACGGATTATATAGCCTGTTTTGTAAAGGAGAACTTGCTGAAAATTCAGAAGATAGAATTATTTTGTTTACAGGGTTTATTCAACAAAGTCCAAAATACGGATTAGAAAAAGCTTATCTTAACAGAGGTATTGAATATTATCAATTAGATAAAACAGACTCTGCTCTTGCTGATTTTGATAATTCAATTCAACTCGACACGAAAGAACCTTATGCTTATTATTTTAGAGGTGCCTGTTATGCTACACTTGAAAATTATGACAAAGCAGTTGATGACTATTCTAAAGCAATTAAATTAAATCCAGAATTTGAACTTGCATATTTTATGAGAGGAAATAGTTTGTACAGCCAGAAAAAATATGAAAATGCAATAAATAATTACAATAAAGTAATAGAACTTAACGAAAATTCTGATATTGCATATTTAATGAGAGGTATTGTTTATGAAGCTATTGGCGAATACAAGAAAGCTATATCAGATTGGAAAGAAGTTAAAAAATTTAAAAAAGATAATTCCGAACAAGCTGAAAAACTAATAGAAAAAACGAATAAGAAGCTGAAAGAAAAAAAATAATTCTGAACAACCGTATTTCTGAACTAAATCCGATTATCTTTGCAATCAATCAGAGGCTAAATTTCCAGTGAAATTATGGAGAATAAACCCCGTTTGATGATACCGTTCTTTACTAAATTTAGATTTTTATATTTTTGAATAAAACAAATCCCGTTGAATAAAAAATTCCTCATTCGGCTAAATTAAATTTTCCATTCAAATTATTTTTACAATCCGAAAATAGAGTTTTCTGTATAAATACAGTTTAATCAAAACAAGGTGATTGTTTTCTCGTCTGCTCGGAAAACATAATACAGTTGCGAGAAGGTTCTGCATTTGGAATGTAAGACCAAAACAGCTGCGAGAAGGTTCTGCATTTGTAATGTAAGACCAAAACAGCTGCGAGAAGGTTCTGCATTTGGAATGTGAGACCAAA
>CAZYEM010000168.1:0-9017 GCA_964646395.1 uncultured Bacteroides sp. | reverse complement strand
AAACCACCAGCAACAAAAACCGATAAAAAAGAAGAGATAAAAACAGATAAAAGAAGATAAAAAAAAATAATATTGTTTTTTCTTCATAAAAAAAAGCCTAACTAAGATAAATTGGTTAGGCTTTTTTTATAGGCATTTCAAGATCAACTGATTATTAACTTAAAACCCACGCCATGTACATTTAAAAGTTCAATTTCAGGATCTTCCTTCAGATATTTTCTAAGTTTTGTAATGTAAACATCCATACTTCTTGCATTAAAATAGCTGTCGTCTTTCCATATCCTGTTCAAAGCAACACTCCTATCAACTACATCATTAGCATTCTGACATAATATCATCAACAAATCTGTTTCTTTTGAGGTTAGTTTTTGCTCTAAACCTTCAAAATTAAGTATTTGTCTATTATAATCAAACGTATATTTCCCTATTTTGAAAATATTATCAGCAGGGTTTTGCTTTTCAGATTCTTGAGTTCTTCTCAGTATAGCTTCCATTCTCACCAATAACTCTTCCATACTGAAAGGCTTCGTTATATAATCATCAGCTCCTATCTGAAACCCTTTTAATTTATCTTCCTGCATAGATTTTGCAGTTAAAAAAAGTATTGGAACTTTTTTGTCAAGTTTTCTAATATCTTTAACTAATGAAAAACCATCTTTAATTGGCATCATTACATCGGCAATACAGAAGTTAAATTCTTCAGTTTTAAATGCATCAAAAGCATCCTGACCATTAACAAATAATTTAGTTGGAAATCCTTTTGCTTCTAAATACGTTTTTAAAAGATTACCTAAATTAGGATCATCTTCTGCCAATAATACTTTAACTTTATTTTTTTCCATATATTCTTTATTTAAAATTCTATTCAAATGGCAAATATACAATAAAAACTGAACCCTTTTTCAATTCACTTTCAATTGAAATTTTCCCTTGATGTTTATCAACAATTGCTTTAACATAACTTAATCCAAGCCCGAATCCTTTAACATTGTGCAGGTTACCAGTTGAAATTCGGCTAAATTTTTCAAATATTTTTTTTTGATTGGCTTTACTTATTCCAATTCCAAAATCAGAAACTTTAATAATTATTCCTGTTGGAGAATTTTCTGTTGAAATTACAATTTTTGGTTTTTCTGGAGAATATTTATTTGCATTATCCAACAAATTATAAATCAAATTAGTAATATGAACCTTATCTGCCTTAATTGTCGATTTTTCAGCATTCAGATTTTGAGTTACGCTACCACTTTTTTGCATTACATGAAAACCTACATTATTTACAGCCTGAGGTATTATTAAATGTAAATCAATCTCTTCCTTCCATAATACTAATTGCCCTTTTTCCATTGTTGCAGTTTGCAAAATATGCTCAACCAATGTCTCTAATCGCTTATTTTCATGTTTAATCATATTTATATAACTAGCTATCAACTCTTCTGATTTGTCAATTCCATTATCATTCAACACTTCACAAGCCAATGAAATAGTTGCAATTGGCGTTTTTATTTCATGAGTCATATTATTTACAAAATCATTCTTAATCTCTGATAACTTTTTCTGCTTAAAAATTGTAAATATAGTATAAGAAAATGAATAAATAATTATGATTATTAGTGTTGCTGAAGCAAAAAGCATTAACCATAATTGATTTAAAAGAAAACTTTTTTCCTTTGGAAAATAAAGCATCAAATATTCAGGATTCATATAAACATCGCTTGGAAATAAAATATAAGCGAAATTTCTATTTAATAAATTATCCTTATATTTTCCTGTTTTCTGTAAAATTAACTGACCTTTTGTAGGACTGTAAATTCCAAACTCATATTCAGTTTTAATACCTTTTGCTGTAAGCTCCTGAAAAATGAGTGAATCTAGCAAGTAGGGATTTATTCTTTTTTCGATTGGTTTAAATCTTCCTAAATTAAAAATATCAACAAAAAAATCTTCTAATAAAGCAGACTTCCTTAATAATTTGTCTCTTTGAATAATTATATTTTGATAGTCATTTAAAATTGATTTGTCAATATCGACTTTCTGTATTTTTACTCTGTTTTTTATTTCATTATTTTTATTTAAAATCTCATCCTCTTCTTCTTCTACAACTATATTTGTATCATGATATAAAGTAGTTTCTCCATTAATATTATCCCAAGAACTAATTTCAATGTTTTTTTTATCATTCGCTGATAAATAAATATTCTGACTCTCTTCATCAATTCCCGGATATTTTTGTTGTTCTTTAAATATTAGCCTATTAAGTGAATCAATTGTATTTATCAATTTCGTTTTCTCTCGATTCTTATTAAATTGTTCATTAATTTCTTTTTTCTCTAACTTGGTTATTACTATTGAAATAGCTTCATTTACACTTCTACGGAAATTGGCTTCTTCAACAGCAATTGCACTTTTTATCCAATACAACTGTAGGCTTACCAAACCAATTAGTGCCAAAGTCATTAAAATTATTATAAGTATTATGTTTTTCTTATTCATCAAAAACAAAATTAATGATAGTTTCTGCTTCAAAATCAATGTTTAACATTTGTTAACATATATTAACGTCCATTAACAACACTCTTGACAATTTGATTATATTTTTGTATCATAAAAAAAAACACATAAATCATAAGTTTAAAATGTGTAATTTTTCATAAAAATTGGTTTTTGGTTAATTATATAACGGGGCTATATTAATAGTCCCGTTATTTTTTTATAAAAAAATTAAAACTACTTTCATCAAAAACAAGCAATTATAAATATATAGAATATAGATTTATTTCATAATCTAAAAAAATATGCTTTTAAATTAACTTTTTTAGGTATTTTTGCAGAAAGAATGCAAATAATTATACAGTTAAGTAGATATTAATCTAATATTTCTAATTTTGCACATACAATGACAGAGAAACAAAAAACAATAGCCAATCCTGTAACTGTTTCCGGTACAGGATTACATACCGGAATGAATGTTACATTAACATTCAAACCAGCTCCCATAAATTTCGGATACAAATTCAAAAGAACCGATATTGAAAATTCTCCTTTAATAGACGCAGATGCTGATTTAGTTACAGATACATCAAGAGGAACAAGTTTAGAAGTTAATGGTGTAAAAGTAAGCACCATAGAACATTCATTAGCCGCTTGTTTTGGATTAGGAATCGATAATATCCTTATTGAGCTCAATTGTCCTGAAGCACCAATATTAGATGGAAGTTCCAAGCCTATTGTTGATGCTTTGCTTAGTGCAGGAATTGTTGATCAGGAAGCAGAAAAAGAATATTTTGAAATTAAATCCAACATCTCATTTTCTGATCCTGAGAAAAAAGTGGAAATGGTTATTATTCCCTGTAATGAATTTAAACTTTCGGTATTAATTGATTATGAATTAAAAGTATTAAATACACAATTTGCATCATTATCAAAACTTGAAGATTTTCAGAAAGAAATTGCACCTTGCCGTACTTTTGTATTTCTACATGAACTTGAATATTTATTAAATAATAATTTAATAAAAGGTGGCGATTTAAACAACGCAATCGTATTTGTAAATCGGGTAATTTCAAAAGAAGAACTTGACAGATTGGCTAATTTATTCGAAAAACCATCAGTAGAAGTTCTGGAAGAAGGAATTTTAAATAATATTGAACTTTACTTCAATAATGAACCAGCTCGTCATAAGCTACTTGATGTAATTGGAGATTTAGCACTAATTGGAAAAAGAATTAAAGGACATGTAATTGTGAGTCGCCCTGGACATAGTACTAATGTTGAATTTGCTAAATTGATAAAAAAACAAATAAAATTAGAGCAACAAATAAAAAAAGATGCACCATTATTCGATTTAAATAAAACACCACTTTATGATATAAATAAAATTAAAGAAATATTACCGCATAGACACCCATTTTTATTAGTAGATAAAATATTGGAAATGAGCGACAAGCATGTTGTTGGTATTAAGAATGTTACAATGAACGAAGATTTCTTTGTAGGACATTTCCCCAATGAACCTGTAATGCCAGGAGTACTTCAAATTGAAGCTATGGCACAAACCGGAGGTATTATGGCACTTAGCTCAGTACCAGATCCGGAAAATTATGCAACTTACTTCTTAAAAATTGATAATGTAAGATTCAGGAGCAAAGTAGTTCCTGGTGATACTTTAGTATTTCGACTAGACCTATTAATGCCTATCAGAAGAGGTTTATGCAATATGAAAGGCATTGCGTATGTTGGCACGAAAGTTGTTATGGAAGCAGAGATGCTTGCTCAAATAACAAAAGTTAAAGGTTTTTAAGTTAAACCATATTAAAAAAAAATCATAATTAAAATCAGATGAATCAACCGTTAGCATACGTAAATCCTCAAGCCAGAGTAGCCAAAAATGTTGTAATTGAACCATTTGTAACAATTGATAAAAATGTTGAAATCGGAGAAGGTACCTGGATAGGTCCAAACGTTACAATCATGGAAGGTGCACGAATAGGAAAAAACTGTAAAATTTTCCCTGGTGCAGTTATTTCTGCTCCACCTCAGGATTTAAAATACAATGGAGAAGAAACTTCTGTTACAATTGGTGATAACACAACAATACGTGAGTTTGTTACTATTAACAGAGGAACAAAAGCCAATATGGAAACAGTAGTTGGAAATAATTGTTTATTAATGGCTTATGTTCATATAGCACACGATTGTATAATTGGTAATAATTGTATCCTTGCAAATGCCGCTACACTTGCAGGACATATTGTAATCGATGACTGGGCTATTATTGGAGGATTATCAGCTGTTCATCAGTTTGTTAATATTGGAACTCACACCATGATTTCTGGTGGGTCATTGGTGCGTAAAGACGTACCTCCATTTACTAAAAGTGCAAGAGAACCATTATCCTATGTTGGTATTAATTCAATTGGACTTCGTCGCAGAGGTTTCAGCTTTGAAAAAATAAAAGAAATTCAGGATATTTATCGTATCATTTATTTAAGAGGATATAATGTAACCCAAGCAATTGACGTTATAGAAGCAGAAATGCCTGCTACTTCTGAACGCGACGAAATTCTTTCTTTTATTTCACGTTCAAGTCGTGGTATTATGAAAGGTTATTCAAAAATTTCATAATCTTTTTTACTATATTTTTCTTAAAGCCATCGTTTTCAAAATTATGGCTTTTTTCATTGCTTTTAATTGGCATTTTATTCCAAAATATCGGTAATTGAATACAACAAACTAAACTGACATCCTAAAAACAAAAAACATTTTTTCAATAAAACGCTGCAACGATATACAAAAAAAGCCATCAGTTTTGATGGCCTTTTTTAATATCTATCAGTTATATTTATTTATCGAGCATTTTAGCCCATTCCTTTTTAGTACGTAATTTCCAGTTTGAATTGTTATAAGCATAACTTATCATTATTGGAAGAACTGATGTAGCTTCGGCAAATACCATTTGTTCGTAAATAGTACTTACTTTACCCCAGGATGATGCTTCCTTTAAAGTAGAACTTGAACATGCTCCATCTCTTGAATCAGCAACAGTAATCTGAACTGCATATTTATGCATCGGTACATCTTTACCTAAAACTTCAGCACAAATTACGGTATCCTGTGTAAAGTTTTTTGGTACACCACCACCAATCATAAATAAACCGGTTGTTGGTGCTTCCATTTTTATTTTTGTTAATTCAAGAAAATCTTTAACAGAGTCAATTGACATGTGTTTTTCCGGATTTTCCCATTGATGTAATACTAAACCAAAACCTGCACTGCTATCAGTAAAAGCAGGACAGAATATTGGAACATTATTTTCATAACATACCTGAACCAATGAATCTTTTTTCTTTGAATGAGTAGTTAAATATTTACCCATTTCACGAATAAATTCACGCGAAGAATAAGGTCTTCTCTCCAATGAATCAGCTATATCCTTTATTGTTTTATCACAAGCCTGCAATTCCTCTTCATCTATATATGTATCGTAAATTCTATCTATATATAAATCTCTCAATTGATTATCATCTACGAATGGAGAGCCTTTGTAATGTTTGTAACCTAAAGCTTCAAAAAAGTCCATATCAACAATGGATGCTCCAGTAGCTACAATTGCATCTATCATATTGGCTTTTACCATATCAACATAAACCTGCATACATCCGGCGGCACTTGTACTTCCTGCCAATGTTAAAATGATACTGCATTCATCCTCATTAATCATCATACCCAAAATATCTGTTGCTATGGCTGTATCCCTTGATGTAAAAGACATATCACGCATTGCATTAATTATTGGTGTAGAATCAAAAGATTTGATATCTATATGTTTAACAACATCTTTTAATAAATCTGATTTTTTCATTATTTCTTAATTTATTATAATTTGCAAAATTAAATAAAAATTTAATATCCCAATATCTTCAACATCGATTTATGTGTTTGCTCTTTAGCAAACAACTTGGTCGTATATTCGCCATCTTCATCTAAATCAATAATAATGTGTTTGGGCGATGGAATCAGGCAATGTTGTATTCCTCCGTATCCACCCAATGATTCCTGATATGCACCGGTATGAAAAAACCCGATATACTGCAAACTATCCTCTGTAATTTTTGGTAAAAAAACTGCATTGGAATGTGCTTCAGCATTATAAAAATCCTGACTATCGCAAGTTAAACCACCTAAAAATACACGTTGATATTCTTTTTCCCAGTTATTTATTGCCAATAATACATAACGTTGATTTATTGCCCATGTATCAGGTAATGTTGTCATAAAAGAACCATCAACCATATTCCATAATTCTCTGTCGTTTTGTTGTTTCTGATCGATAATCGAAAACAGGGTAGCCCCACTTTCTCCAACTGTAAACGACCCAAATTCAGTAAAAATATGTGGTTCTATTACCTTTTGCTGCTCACATATATTCTTTATCTGAGCTATTATTTCTTCAGCCATGTACTCATAATCATAGTTGAATGCTAAATTATTCTTAATTGGGAAACCTCCACCTATGTTTAATGAATCCAACTCAGGACATATTTTCTTTAGTTCACAATAGATATTAACACACTTGGATAATTCATTCCAATAGTAAGCAGAATCCTTTATTCCTGTATTAATAAAGAAATGCAGCATTTTTAATTCAAACTTTGGATTATCTTTAATCTTATCCAGATAAAAGGAAAGTATCTCGTTATATCTCATACCCAACCGTGATGTATAGAACTCAAACATAGGTTCTTCTTCTGCAGCTATTCTGATTCCAATTTTACATTTACCAGTTATCTGTTCATCCAATAATCGAATTTCATCTTTATTATCCAATACGGGAATTGTATTTTCAAAACCCTGAATTATTAGTTCTGCGATATTTTCTACATATTGTGGACGCTTAAATCCATTGCAAACAATATATTTTTCTTTATTTATCTTACCTTGAAGATGAAGTTCATTTATAATATTAATGTCAAAAGCTGAAGAAGTCTCTATATTTATATCATTTTTAAGCGCTTCTTCCATTATAAATGAAAAATGAGAACTTTTTGTACAATAGCAATAATTATAATCACTCTGGTAATCAACTTTTGCCATTGCAACATTAAACATCCTTTTCGCTTTTTGGATCTGAGAACTAATTTTAGGTAAGTAACTAATCTTTAATGGCGTTCCATATTGCTTAATAATATCCATCAATGGAACATCGTGAAAATACAATTCATTATCAGCAACATTAAATTCATCGTTTGGAAATTCGAATGTTTGCTCAATTAAATCGATATATTTGTTTTTCATTTACAAATGCAAGTAAGTTAGATTAATAAAAAAAACAATATCCAATTAAGTTGGATTTGATAATTTTTGCAAAAATAATACATTTATTAATAAATTGCAATAAATAAATACCAATTATTTATCAAAAGAAACTGTATTAAAAATAAAAAAACAAATAAAACTATGCAGATTTATATTTCTTGTGTAATTAACGGAGTTCACTAATTATATTAAACGCTATTTAATCCTTATATCCGCAAATAAATGTTTATTATCATCGAATTAAACGAATTACACAAATTTTAATACAACAATTAAAAGATAAAAAAAAATTCACAACTATCTATTAATAAAACACTGATAAAAATCCTTGCGGATTTCAGATTTAATTATTAAAACATCTCACTCATAAACAACAACTTATTGAATTAGATTTCAATTATATTTTCTATTTTATGTAAATACAAAAATAATTAAACTCTTATGTAATTCTTTCACTTTATCAACTTGGTCATTCACTTTATCAACTTGATCATTCACATTATTAACTTGGTTGTTCACATTATCAACTTGCTCATTCACATTATTGATTTGATCGTTCACTTTATCAACTTGCTCATTCACATTATTGATTTGATCGTTCACTTTATCAACTTGGTTATTCACATTATCAACTTGCTCATTCACATTATCAACTTAATCATTCACATTATCAACTTGCTCATTCACATTATTAACTTGGTTGTTCACTTTATTAACTTGGTTATTCACATTATCAACTTGATCATTCACATTATTGATTTGATCATTCACATTATTGATTTGATCATTCACATTATCAACTTGATCATTCACATTATTGATTTGATTGTTCACATAATCAACATGGTCGTCTACATTATTGATTTGTTTGGTTCTGTTTAATGTTTTTGTGGATATTTATGAGTAAAATCAAGATTAAGAGTTTGATTTACATATCCCAATAATAGTCCTAAGGACTGTTTTGCTGCATTAATCATTTATCCCTATTATTTTTAAACAGAGCCAATTGTTTTAAAAGTATTATGGGGAAAAAAAAGGCTGATATATTTCTATATCAGCCTCATTAACTCTATAATTTCAGTTTTACTCAGATTTTTTATTTATATGATACACTTTTTTACCAGCGTAAAATACACTTAAAGCGAGTAAGATACTCAGACCACCATCAACAGGAGCCCCTCCGCCTGGTTGATTACCACTCG
>CAZYEM010000167.1:0-9224 GCA_964646395.1 uncultured Bacteroides sp. | reverse complement strand
TTCCACTTCGCAATTTAGGCTCAAACCAGGTTGTTTTTGGAGGCATGATATTTCCGGTATCAGCAATGTCAATCAATTGTTTCATCGAAACTGCATATAAAGCAAATGCAACTTTCATTTCACCATTGTCAACTCTACGTTTTAATTCGCCCAAACCTCTTATACCACCAACAAAATCAATACGTTTGTCGGTACGAAGATCTTTAATTCCCAAAACCTTATCTAATACTAAATTAGAAAGAATTGTAACATCTAAAACTCCAATTGGATCATTATCATTATAGGTGCCTTCTTTCGAAATCATTGAGAACCATTTACCATCCAGATACATACTGAATTCGTGTAACTTACTTGGTTTGTAAATTTCAGTTCCTTCTTCTTTTATTATAAAGTCTTCTTTTAATTTTTCAATTAATTCGGAAGAAGTCAATCCATTCAAATCTTTAACAACTCGGTTATAATCAATAATTTTTAATTGATTATCAGGAAAATGAACGGCTAAGAAAAAGTTGTATTCTTCTGTTCCATTGTGGGTTGGATTGTTACTCTTTTTTTCATTGCCAACCAAAGCAGCTGCAGCAGTACGGTGATGTCCATCAGCAACATAAGTAAAAGGAACTTTTGTTGCAAATAATCCGATGATTTTTTTAATAATTTCATCATCATTAATTACCCAGAAATGATGACCAAAACCATCGTCAGCAGTAAAGTCATATTCAGCTTTTTGATTTTTTACAATGTTTTCAACAATTTCATCTATTTCTTTTACAGCAGGATAAGTAAAAAATACGGGTTCCATATTTGCATTTGTAATGCGAACATGTTTCATTCGGTCTTCTTCTTTATCTTTACGGGTTAATTCATGTTTTTTGATAATCCCATTCAGATAATCTTCAACCCCTGCACAACCAACAATTCCATATTGTGTGCGTCCGTCCATGGTTTGTGCATAGATGTAAAGTTTTTCTTTTTCATCCTGAACCAGCCAGTTTTTTGATTTAAATTTTTCGAAATTATCTTTCGCTTTCTGATATACTGCTTCATCATGTTCGTCCATTTCAACAGGAAGGTCTATTTCCGGTTTAATGATATGAAGTAGAGAATAGTCGTTGCCTTTTGCTTCTGCGCGAGCTTCTGCTGAGTTAAGAACATCATAAGGTCTTGAAGCTAAGTCCTTCGCAATTGCTGTTGGTGGACGTAGCCCTTTGAATGCTTTAAGTATAGCCATAGTGATTTTACTTAATAAAAATATTAATGATTAGATTTATAAATTTAAATTAAATTAATTTTCAAAAATAAAAGGAAATGCGATTAATCATCAAAATCAATATCATCCTTATGCTTTTCTTCCATTCCGGCTGCTGCCTGTGCTTTTTGTAATGAAGCAATAAGTGCACCTATCATTTTAGTTAATTCCATTAGTTGCCTTCTGCTTTCTTCTTCAGATTCATCTGAAATTAAGTCTGCTTTCCTGGCAATGGAAGTATAAACAACGCACTCCCTAAGTGAACTTTTTGCCATTTTAAGGTAATATACAAATTGGCTCTTATTTCGGGCAGAACCTTCTGCAATGTTTACTGAGATACTTTGTGCAGCTCTTAACATTGGAAACGCTAGACTTTCTTTATAGTCTTCATTAAACATACTTGTTGTTTTCTGAATAAATTCCACAAAATCCAATGATTTGTGATAAATTCGTAAATCTTCAAACCTAAAGAAACTGTTGTATTTGTCTATAGAGTTTTCCATAATTGATCAGATTTAATAGTTTTTAATTTCTCAATATTAAGCAAAAATATATAATTTTAAAGTAATTTCGCTAAAAATCTTTTTAAAAATTGAATTATTTTTAATATTTAAAATAATTATTTGTCGAAACCGCTGAAAATAGTATAAAGCATAAAATATCATCTTGTTTGAAAATAATAATATTAACATTTCTTTATTAATTATCATATAAAAACCGATAAGCAAAAATAATAGTAAATAAATCTGCTTTTATCTAAAAAAGTATCTTTATAATATGCAAAAACTATTCATGTAAATAAATAATTTTCTGACTTTTAACATTGCTTTCAGTTTTTAATAAACAAAAATAAGTACCTGCTGAAATATCTTTTGGTATCCATTCAAAAATATATTTTCCTGAAGATAAACTTCCTTTTGTAATTACTTCAATGGTTTTTCCGTTAGAATCAATAATACTTAAAACCATATTTTTACAATTAGTATTTAAATTCAGCGTAATTGTTGTTGATTTAACTAATGGATTAGGATAAATACTAATGGATGCATCATTATCTTTTACACTTGTAAATTCATCAATATCAGTAGTGTTATATTCCGGACTTCCTGCTTCAACCCATGCAGTATAAATAAGTTCTGCTAATGCCTGAGATGCATTTTTGAATAAAAGTGTTGTAAAGTGTTGTGTTTTAGTCCACAAATTGTAAGTGTAAGTGGATGAAGAGGTGCTTCCTCCTGCAGCTATTTTAGCAAAATTATCTGCAGCTAAAATGGAATCTTTATATTGATAATTATTGTAAATATAGTCGAAAACATATTTATTGACATTTTGAATTACATTTATATTGGTATCACCCAAATAAATAATCTGGGAATTATAAGCTCCAATCATCGTACTTTCGTAGCGGGAATGAATACCGGTATTTCCGGTAAGCTGACCATTATAATTCTGAGTGATATGTAATGGCATGTGTCCATCAGCAACATAATGTCCCAGATCAGCAGCCGTTAAAATAGCTTTTGCCCAATCTTTTCTGATAAAGCAGCTTCGCAATGTATCATAGGTAGTTATGGTAGCCCATGGTAAAATTCCGTTATCCAGAACAAATGCATTTCCATAAGAGGTAACAATTGAATCCCAGGTTTGAGCAATGCGTTTGTTTATTATAAAATCCTGATAAACATCAATATCTATGTAGTGTTTGGGTGCTTCTGTAGGATCTGAATCTTTTCTGTTATCGGCGTCAGATGAATGTGATGAAAGCTGAGAACTCCATACAATAAATTGCGACATTTGCTGATTGAATGATAATGTGGCATTTGTGTTTATTTTTTTGTGTCCAACTGACCCCCAACTGACTAAAAGTAGTACACATATTATAAAAGATATATATAATAAAAACTGTTTTTTCATTGTAAAATAGATAAATATTATTTTCAGGCAGCAAAAATACTCTAAAATCTTATTGTAAAATCAAATAATATGTTAAAGCTTCATTTAAAATATATTAAAATAAAAAGGAGAAAATAAGTATGAAATATTACAATATTAAGATGTTGGTTTTTAATTTTTTATAAATTATCTGATTTGCATGATATTTTGTTTTTCTAGATTAGTGATAGATAAATTCTAAATAGTCTGTACTTATTTAAAAAATTGTATCTTTGAATATCAAATATATTTTAATATTTATCTTTTAAATATCACTTGTTCAGTATGGAACGAATTACATTGTTTGTTGATATTTTACTTCCATTACCTTTGGCTGGCTATTTTACTTACAGGGTTCAATATGAAATGAATGATAGTGTTGCAATAGGAAAAAGGGTGGTTGTGCAATTTGGTAAAAAGAAAGTTTATACTGCAATTATCCGGCGAATACATCAAACACCTCCCGATTATCAGAATGTTAAATACATTCTTGCTGTTTTAGACAGCGAACCTATCGTTAATGAAAAACAATTATTGCTTTGGGAATGGATATCGCAATATTATCTTTGTCAGATTGGTGAAGTAATGAATGCTGCATTGCCTCCGGCTTTTAAGCTGGCAAGTGAAACAAGTATTCTTATAAATCCTTCTTATGATGGTGATTTTTCGCTTTTAAATGAATATGAAATGTTGGTTGCTGAAGCATTAGTTGCCAAAGAATCAATAACTGTTAGCGAAGTTTCTGATATAACTGGTTTGCAAAAAATTATCCCATTATTAAAAACATTAGTTGAAAAAGGTGTCATTATTACGGAGGAGGAAATAGCAGAAACCTATAAACCCAAAATGCTCAGCTATGTTAGATTAACAGAGGATTATAAATCGGAAGAAGCAATAAAAAACCTATTTGATAATCTGGAGAAAAAAGCTTTTAAACAGTTGCAATTGTTGCAATATTTTTTACAAATAACTAATTATTTTTCAGACTTTAATAATGAAATTAAAAAGAAGGATTTACTAAAAAACCCTGAATTTACAGAAGCACAATTATCATCATTGGTTAAAAAGAAAGTATTTGAAATAGTTGAGAAAACGGAAAGCCGGCTTGAATATACAGATGCCATTAATTCAGCCAACGATATCATGTTAAGTGAAGCTCAGGAAATTGCTTATAAATCTGTAATAAGTGGATTTGAAACAAATAAGATTGTATTATTACATGGCGTTACTTCGAGTGGGAAAACGGAGATTTATATTAAACTTATAGAGGAAACCATTCAACAAGGCAAACAAGTATTGTTTTTATTACCGGAAATTGGATTGACTACTCAGATCATTAATAGATTACAACGGTTTTTTGGGAAAAAAGTGGGAGTTTATCATTCTAAATACAACGAAAGTCAACGGGTAGAAATATGGAACAAGGTGATATTTATTTCAAACGATGAGAATTCGGAAAGTTATAAAATTATACTTGGTGCCCGTTCAGCTATGTTTCTTCCATTTGATAATCTGGGTTTAATAATTGTTGATGAAGAGCACGACAGTTCTTTTAAACAATATGATCCGGCACCTCGTTATAACGCCCGCGATGCAGCTATTTATTTGTCAACCTTGCATAAGGCAAACGTAATTTTAGGATCGGCAACTCCAGCTATTGAGAGTTATTTTAATGCTTTAACCGGCAAATATCAGTTGGTTGAGCTGAATGAAAGATTTGGTGGAATTGAAATGCCCGAAATACTGATTGCTGATTTAAAAATGGAAACCCGTCAGAAAACTATGCAATCGCATTTTTCATCGTTACTGATAAATAATATTTCAGCAGCTTTATTAAAAAAACAGCAGGTTATTTTATTTCAAAACAGGAGAGGTTATTCATTGCGTATTGAATGTGACAGTTGCCATTTCGTTCCCGAATGCAAAAACTGTGATGTGTCGCTGGTTTATCATAAGTATATGAACCAAATGCGTTGCCATTATTGCGGTTATTCTATACGGATTCCCGAAAAATGCCCCGATTGCGGTAGTACAGGAATGGTAATGAAAGGATTTGGTACCGAAAAGGTTGAAGATGAATTACAGATAATTTTTCCTGATGCCCGTATTCAACGTATGGATTTAGATTCTACAAGAACTAAAAATGCTTATCGGAGAATAATCTCTGAGTTTGAAGAAAGGAAAATAGATATACTTATTGGTACTCAAATGGTAACCAAAGGTTTGGATTTTGATAATGTGGGAATTGTAGGAGTGCTGAATGCAGATACTATGTTGACTTTTCCTGATTTCAGAGCTTTTGAACGAAGTTTTCAATTAATGGCTCAGGTAAGTGGGAGAGCAGGGCGAAAAGGCGAACGAGGAAAGGTGATTATACAAACTTACAAACCTGACCATGTAATAATAGCCAATGTAGTTGGTAATGATTATTTATCAATGTTTAATAGACAAATAGTTGACAGACGGCAATTTAAATACCCACCTTTTTTTAGGCTAATTAAGTTTACTTTAAAGCACAAAGATCCTGATATCTTAAATAAAGCAGCATTGGAATTAAGCTTATTATTAAGAACTGTATTCGACAAAAGAGTTCTTGGTCCTGAATTTCCTTTGGTATCGAGAGTTAAGAATATGTATCTGAAAGGTATATTAATAAAAGTGGAAAGGGAGATTAATCTGAAGTCAGCGAAGGAGCAAATATTATTTTCGATAGATAAACTTAAGAAAAATGAAAAATACAATCAGTTGCGAATTGTAATTGATGTGGATCCAAGTTGAAAATCTGCCGATATTAATGTTGACTGCTTAGGTATTAAAACCCTATTTTTCTTTTATCGCTTTTGGAGTTAAATCGGGTGCTTCGTTAAAAACATAAATCAGGCGAAATGTAAGCAAGCTGTTGTATTGGGTTCTTTCCCACGAATTTCCAGCTGAATTTGTATAAATTCTTGTTCTGATAGGAAATATTGAATAGGCATATCTGAAGTTAAACTTTAGTTTTTTCCATATTCTGAACCTTACATCCAGCAAAAGATTTACATCATCCCGTTTATAAGGACTTGCTAATGTTGTTGTTGGAACTTTTGTACCGTGTTCTATTTCTGTTATTCCTACTGTTCTGCCCCACGAAAAGCCTATTCCACCCGTAATCGTTTGTTTGTCTTCATAATGAATCATTACCGGAACTTCCACGTAATTAAGACGGATATTGTAATAGGGTGTGGGTAATGTATCGAGTTCGATTGATTCATTCTGATATGCCCCTTTTTGGTTTAAAATAGTTTCGACACTTAACGACCAGTGTTTTCCAAATGGAAGTATGGCTCCAACTCCGGTATTAAGTCCAAATTTATGATAACCATATACTTCATCACCATCTATTTGTGTTGCATTCACCCCTAAAATTAATTCCCCTTTTATTTTTTGAGCATTAACAAAATTAAATGATATAGAGATCAGAAAAACTGTTATTAAAAAATAGTTGATATAAAATTTCATTATTCTAATGTAATATGATTGCATAAAAAACTAACGTATAAAAATTATATTTATTTTCTCAATGACAATTGTATTCTTTTTCTTACTTTATCAACTTCCAGTACTTTTACATCGACTTTCTGGTTAAGTTTTACGATTTCATTCGGATCGCTTATAAAACGATCAGCCATCTGGCTAACATGTATAAGGCCATCCTGATGTACTCCAATATCAACAAATGCACCGAAAGCAGTAATGTTGGTAACAATTCCCGGTAATGTCATCCCTGGAATAAGGTCGTCCACTTTGTTTACATTTCTGTCAAATTCAAAATAATCGAATTTGGTACGGGGATCTCTTCCTGGTTTTTCGAGTTCCTTGATTATGTCTGTTATGGTTGGCAAACCAAAATTACCACCGACAAACTGTTCCGGTTTTATTTTGGAACGTAATTCCTTTTCCTCAATAAGTTGTTTGATGTCAGCATTGAGTGATTTTGCCATCTTTTCCACTATTTCGTAACTTTCGGGATGAACGGCACTATTATCCAATGGATTTTTAGCATCGCGGATACGCAAAAAACCTGCTGCCTGTTCGTAAGCTTTATCGCCAAAGCGGGGAACTTTCTTAAGCTTTTCGCGTGAAGTAAATACTCCGTTCTTTTCGCGGTATTCAACAATATTTTTAGCAAGTAAAGGACCAACACCCGAAACATACGATAATAATTGCTTGCTTGCCGTATTAACTTCCACACCAACATTGTTTACACAACTTACAACCACATCTTCCAGACTTTTTTGCAATGCCGGCTGGTTTACATCGTGCTGATACTGACCAACACCTATAGATTTCGGATCAATCTTAACCAATTCTGCCAGCGGATCCATAAGTCTTCTGCCTATTGATACCGAACCTCTTACTGTAACATCATAATCGGGAAATTCTTCGCGGGCAACCGATGAAGCAGAATAAACCGAAGCTCCGTTTTCATTTACCATAATAGCAACAATATCTTTTGTAAAAGGTATTTTGCGGACAATGTTTTCGGTTTCCCTGCCAGCAGTTCCGTTTCCGATAGCAATAGCTTCTATTTTATAAGCACTTACCAAAGCAAGTATTTTGTTTATTGATTGTTTTACTTCTTTTTGCGGTGGATGAGGGTAGATGGTTTCGTTGTGAAGCAAACGTCCTTGTTTGTCAAGACATACCAATTTACATCCGGTTCGGAAACCCGGGTCTATTGCGAGCACATTTTTTTGCCCCAAAGGGGAAGCCATCAATAGCTGACGTAAGTTTTCTGCAAAAACACGTATTGCTTCTGCATCCGCTTTTTCTTTAATAATCTGACGCATCTCTGTTTCCATTGCCGATGATAATAATCTTTTATAACCATCTTTTACAGCTTTCCATACTTCATCAGCACATTCATTGTCGGCTTTCATAAAAAGGCGATCTAATATTTCCAACGCCTTTTCTTCGGATGGTGCAATATTTAATTTCAGAAATCCTTCGTTTTCACCTCTTATCATTGCAAGAACACGATGCGATGGTGCTTTCATCAGGTTTTCGTCCCATGCAAAATAGTTTTCGTATTTATTTCCTTCTTCGTCTTTACCCTTGGCAACTTTGGAAGTTATAACTGCTTCGCGGATATACAGATTACGGATTCGTTCGCGGGCGGGTTTACTTTCGTTAACCCATTCGGCAATAATATCACGGGCTCCTGCAAGTGCTTCATCGGTGGTTTCAACTCCTTTTGCTTTATTGATAAATGCAACCGCCTTTTCTGATACTTTTATATTGTTCTGAACCATCAGTATTTTGGCAAGTGGTTCCAATCCTTTGTCTATCGCCATGGTTGCACGTGTTTTGCGTTTGGGACGATAGGGTAGGTATATATCTTCCAATTCGGACATTACTATAGCCTGATTGATTTGTTTTTGCAATTCATCTGTCATCTTTCCCTGTTCTTCTATAGATGCAATGATTGCATCCCGACGTTTGTCGAGTTCGCGGATTTGTGCTACATGATCCCTAACCTGTGCTACCTGAACTTCATCCAGCGTTCCGGTCATTTCCTTGCGGTATCGGGAAATAAAAGGAACTGTTGCTCCTTCGTCGAGTAAGGTGATGGTTTTCTGAACCTGCCATGCAGCAACATTCATTTCTTTGCTTAGTATGTCGATATAGTTACTTGCCATTTGCTATCGTTTTATGATGCAAAGATAAGGAGTTTTTTATATTTTTATATTTTGCGATTTGGTAATTTAATTTGCCCTTTAGGGTATTATTATTCATAGAAATGAATTGAAGATGAAAGATTATGTTGTCCATAGGACATTTACATATTATTCTCTATTAATTTGTTGGTAAAAAAGTTCCCTAAGGTTTCTTATCCTAATATTGGTTGTCAAATAAAGTAATTTTTTTTATTTAAATCTTTTTGCTTGATCAAAAAGATAGAAAAAATCAAGACTGCAAAGCATTTACTGCAAAACTGCACATTTAAAAATCCCCGCAATCCAAGCCATAACGAGGTGGAATTTTGTGTTTTGATTTCTCTTTTCGT
>CAZYEM010000166.1:0-9240 GCA_964646395.1 uncultured Bacteroides sp. | reverse complement strand
ACATACCGATAAAGAAAAACCAGGGATTAAAATCCTGAACTTTGCCGGCATCAAATGGATTCACCAGAGATTTCCCTGCTTCTGCACTTGTAATTGCCGTAGAGATATGAGCCCAGTCAATTTTTAAAAGAAGCAGAATGACAATAACTACGAAAACTATATTTACGAAAACACCCTGGATAAAATCAGTAAACATAACTGCAATGTGTCCTCCGGTAAAAATAAAATAAAGTGGTATCAAAACCATTACTGCTGTTACTAAAATAAAAGTTCCTGAGAATGAACCTATCATACCCACTTCGGGTATTCCACAGAAATAGATAAAGAAACGTGCACTTACTGAAGGAAATATGACCATATTGAACAAACCTGAGAAAAATGCCAGGAAACCTGCAAAAATACGGAATGAACGGCTATATCTGATTTCAAAAAACTGAGCCATGGTTAAGGCTTTTGTTTGCCTGAAACGATATACAACCCAACCTGTTACGCTGATTCCTACTAAAATAACCGCTGTTGGCATTTCCCACCAACGCGAATTGAAACCAGCATTAAAGTTCTGTTCCATAGCACCAACTACTGTTATTGCTCCCAAGGCCGCAGTACCATGAAACATGGAGATAATATATCTGCCACCTGTTCTGCCGGTTGCCAGAAAATCGGATACACTTTTTACCAGATTCTTACTGAATAAAACCATACCTACCATCATAGCAAGTAATACCAATACTATTGCCCAATCAAATGTTGAAAGATTCATGTCTGTATTTATTTGTTAATTTGTTTACTTTATTATATTTGAGACTTTTAGATGTTTAGGCTTTTAGACTATTAGGTGGTTTGTTGTTACAGCTTTTTATTTCCTAATAGTATAAAAGCCTAATTACTTATTGTTTCGTGTTTTCCAGAAGTTCATTTATCGTCGTAACTGCCATGCCTACACAAGTATCAGCTGCTCCGTAATATACATACACTTCACTGTCAAGCTTTGCAAAACCCTCATTGTCATATTCCATTACTATCATTCCGCTTGGAAAAACAACATTTGGAACTTGTCCTACTAATTCATATAATTCTCTTGGTTCCAGTATATTGCACCAGCTGCGTGAAAGAACTTTTGTAGGATCATTGAGATCTAATAACATAACGCCTGCCTGATAAATATTCGAACTGCCAAAATGACCTGCAACACCATGATATATATGCAACCAACCTTTTTTGGTTTTAACAGGAGGAGGACCAGAACCTATAAATTCATCCCAATAATGAAAACGGCCATCAATTAAAGGTGCAACTGGCTCCCAGTTGAGTAAATCATTTGATTTTGATAGCCATATTGTACTTCCTGAAGTAGTTCCGTTATCGTGACGTGATTTATTCGGGCGATCCATTCTCAGAAAGTTGCCATTCACTTTTTCAGGGAAAAGAACGCCGTTGCGTATATCCTCGTTTGAAGTAATTCCCAGAAATGCAAAGTTTTTAAAATCATTGGTTTTTCCAAGTCCAAGCTGACAACCGCCATCCATATCCATAGCAAACATAATGTAATAAATCCCTTCAATCATAGAGATTCTGGCGTCGTAAATATGGTAAATTTTTTCTTTTACCTTTTCAATTCCCTTAAAATCAACGATTTTGTTTTCAACTTTAAAATCTATACCATTATCGCTTTCAGCCATTACCATAAAGGTTTCACGCGAACGGCTCTGAACTCTAAGCATTAGTAAATATTTGTCGCCGAACTTAATAGCTCCAGGATTGAAAACTGAAGTAGCATCTACCAGCTGCGGATAAATATCCGGAATATCTGCTCTTGTTAATATCGGACTTTCTGGATGTCTTTTCATATTATTTAAATTATTTTTTTATTAAAATCACTTTACCAATCTATTTGTAATAATATTTGCGTCAATATTTATTTTAGAAAAAGCAAACCATTTTCTTCCCAAATCTTTTAAAGATGCTCCTATATGATAAACAATTGTATTATCGAGTATCAAAAAACGATCGTGTGATTTTGAAAAGCTTTTCACTTCTATTTCAGGATATTGGGAATTATGTTTGTTCAAATCCAACTGCAACTGTTTTGAGGCAGAGTTTGTGTATATACTTGCTTTAACTTTCGGATTACGTTTCGAAAGAAGCAACAATACACTTTCATCTACATAATTATCAATCAAAACAATAGACTTCATTGAAGATTTTATAATATCAGATACAAAAACAAAAGCATCAAATACCTGTCCATCAAAATAAATGCCTTCATTAGGAGGTAAGTTTGTTTTAAGTTGAAAATCAAAATCATTTACTTTTTGTTTTAATTCAAAAACTTCGCTCTCAACTCTTTCAAGTCGTTGATTCACTGCATATCCTTTTAACAAATATTCCTTTAGTATTTTATTTGCCCATATTCTGAACTGAGTTCCCCGTTGCGATTTAACCCGATATCCAACAGAAATTATAACATCGAGATTAAAAACAATAACCTTCCTTTTTACAGTGCGCATTCCTTCTTTTTGAACTGTCAAGTATTCCTTGACAGTTGAATTTTTTTCAAGCTCATTTTCTTTAAATATATTATTGATATGCAAGCTAATGTTTTGTTTTGATGACTGAAAAAGTTCAACCATTTGGCCCTGTGTAAGCCAAACACTATCATCTTCAATCCGAACCTCGAGATGAGTTGATTGATCCTTAGAATGATAAAGTATAATTTCGTTTTTGTACATCTGGTTTTACCCCATTATTACTTTAACATTACATTCTTTTTGCTCGGAAACCAACAGCACATTTCCGTTAATTTTCACTCCATCAACAAAAATTTCTTTTACCCCTTTTTCAATATGTTGTGGATTAATCACTTCAATCTTATAAAGACATCCACGATACATACGGTTTGCTTTAAAACCATCCCAATGTGTTGGTATGGCAGGATTAATCAATAAACCGCTATATGTTGGACGTAAACCCAGAATATAATCATAGCTAACACGATACATCCATGCGGCTGAACCTGTCTGCCACGAATGGCTTGCTCTTCCGGGTTGTGAATGTTCGTTACTGGTGATATACTGAGAATATACATAAGGTTCTGCCACAAAAATATCGCTATCAATGCGGTTTGGCAACATTTTTTTGAAATAATCAAATGCCTGATTACTTCTTCCTAGCATCGTTTCTGCCTGAATAACCCAGGTTGTTGGATGACAGAATACGGCACCGTTTTCCTTCTTTCCCCATACACAACGGGTTACTAATCCGATATTAGGATCAATTTCTTTCCATGCCGGAGTGCATTTTTTTGGACCTTCAGGTGAATCCAGATAGGTTTTAACACTATTCATGGCGGTTAGGCTTCTTTCCTTATTTGAAAATCCGGCCAATACTGGCCAAATTTGAGTATTCAAAAATATTTTTCCGTATTTATTTTCTTTAGAACCCACTTTGCTGCCTTTGCCACCAAAAGCACGGATATACCATTCGCCATCCCAGCAATTATCTTCTATCGACTTGATTAACATATCGCGTACTGCTGATACTTCTGATTTTTCTATAGCCTTTCCAAGAAAATCAAGCATCTCAATGAATAAATTTAGCATAGCTGCATAAAACATTCCACCCCAGACACTTTCGCCACCTTCTTCGCCACCTATATAGTCAAGAGTATCATTCCAGTCACCACGGCCGAAAATCGGAAGTCCGTGCTTACCGAGATTGCTTTTGGCATAATTAACTACAGCAAACATGTGTTCTAAAATTGTACCTTCTTTGCCTTCATCAATAAAACGTTGATTAATGTCCAATAAACTAAAGTCGCCGGTTTCTTTCAGATATTCCGAAACTGCTAGCATAAACCACAGTGGATCATCACAATGCTGTGTAAATTCGCCTTCACCATCGCCGTGAAAATGATGATAAACTTTACCATCAGTTCTCATTTGTCTGGAAAGTAATAGGATACGTTCTTTAGCTTTTTCAGGATTTGAAATCGTAACTGCAATGGTATCCTGAGATGTATCGCGGAAACCGAAACCTCTGCCTATGCCCCAGTAATAGAAACTGGCAACCCGACCTACATCAAAAGCCACTTTTGCCTGATAAGGTATCCAGTATTTCATAAATACATTAACATCATTATCCGGTGTTTCCACAGAAGTGTGGGCAAAATAATTATCCCAGCTTTTATTGAGTTTTGCAAAAGCAGCATCAACTTCAGCAACATTTTTATATTTGTTAACACGTTGTTCTTTAAGTGCATCAAATTTTAATTTTTCAATTACACCTAATGAAAAAACAAGGTCTTTGCTTTCACCTGGTTGTAATTCAATATCTATTTTCAAGGCACTCACCACATTACCATAATCAGTTTCCTGGCAGCTAAGGTTTTCTTTTTCAATACCCTCGGGATTGTTTTCGTTGCGATAAAGACCTATAAAACGTTCACGTACCGTTTCAAAGCCTGCTACCGGATGATTTACAGAGAAGAATGTCCATTGATCCCATTCTTTATTTTCCTGCTGCTGAGTACCTTTGCTTTGAGTTACCCAATAGGTTTTGGTTGAAAAAAGTGTATTTAAATTCTTATCAAAATTTGCACGGTTAAAGTGCTGATCATCACATTGATTAATTAAATCAACCAATGCGTGACCTAAAGCAAGTTCAACATAGCCGTAAACCGATAATTTACGGGGTTTGTCTGTAATATTTTTTAGAGTTGTTTTCCATAATTCCTGGTCATTATCCTGAGGAACAAAATACAAAACAGAAGAATCAATACCATTAATTTGAGCTTCGGAACGTGTGTATCCGAATCCATGAGCTAATTTATAAGCTTCCAGATGCTTACCAACGGGTTGCCAGGTTAAACTCCAAACTTCACCCGTTTCGTTGTCTTTAATATAAATGTATTTTCCGGGTCTGTCGTGAGGAACTTCATTAATTCGATAACGGGTAATGCGACCATGAAGCGGACTTTTGAAATAACTCATTCCGCCACCATTGTTCGAAATACTTGTAAAGTATCTTCCGTTGTATAAATAATTAATCCATGGACTTGGAGTATTCATTCTATCAATAATATACTCTTTTCCGTCTTCAGAAAAATGACCGTATTGCATTTTAGATTTTTGTTTGTGTTTTTAGTGATTTTCTTTATTGCAAATGTATTATTTTTATCAATATAATTCTTCCAATTTTGAAAAAATATGACTTATACCTATATGTTGTAACTATCAAAAAATCAGTTAATTTGAATTTTTGTTAAGAATTTTAACTAAATGCATTTAGTATTTGGCTAATAATTTATTAGATAACACATTAAAATTTGATAAAAACTCAGTTAGTTTTATTTTGAAAAGGAAAGTAGAATGGTTCTTTCTAATATGAAATGGTTTCTAAAATATCTTTGATGAGTTTTACTTTAGTTTTATCAGTGATACTTTTTTCAAATTCTGAAATTTGTTGAATTCCGCCCATTCTAACATTTTCATTTCTGAAAATCATTTTACTCCCTATGTTTTTACGAACTGAAACATGAAAATTTTTTGCAAGGGTAGAATTTGCTATTTCTAAAATATTATCTTCGTTAATACCACTTCCAGGCATAATGTTTATTCTTTCTTTTGCTTGGATTATCAGCTCTTTTATAAGATGAATGCCGTTTATTGCTTTATTTTGTAATCCTGAAGTCAGAAGAAAGTCAAAACCTAACGCAATTATATCTTCCAGACTTTGAAAAGGATCAGAAACCATATCATAAGCTCGATGGAAGGTTGTTTTCATCGGGAAAGCGAGATTTACAAACTGCTTGCATAAACTTTTGTCAATTTTACCATCTTTAGTCAACATTCCAAATACAACACCATCTACACCAATTTTCTTACATTCAAGAATATCAGTTTTCATAATTTCCAGTTCATTTGAATTATATAGGAAATCACCTCCTCTTGGACGAATAATTACATGTATATCAATAGATAGATGTTTTTTTGCATTGGTTATAGTACCAAAAGAGGGAGTTGTACCTCCCTCCATTAAATTTTCGCATAACTCAATCCGATCTGCTCCCCCTTTTTCAGCAGCAATTGCAGATTCCAGTGAGTTTGCACAAACTTCCAATAACATGATCTACTTGTTTTTACCTTTTGAATAGGTTTCGTTCAATCCTTTGAGTATTGATTTTGTTATATCTAAACTGTCATTTGCAAAAAGAATACCGCTTACTCTTGATTTTTCCATTATAAAAGAATATTTAGGTTCTTGATTAAATCTTTTAACATAAGCAAAGATGGAATCCTGCAACTCAATATTTTTAGCTTGCTTTTTTTCAAGAATTTGATTACCAAGATTTTTTTCAAGTTCCATCAAATTTTGTTGTTTTTGTTGTAAAGCTGCTTCCTTTTTCTTTTGTTCACTTAGTGTAAGCGAAGCTCCGGTTTTAAGATAATTATCATATTCAGCTTTAAAAGCCATTCCCTGAGCTTTAAAATTGTTGTTCAACTGCATTTCGAGATTATCCAGTTCTTTTTTTGTGTCTTTTACAAATTCGTAATTTTCCCATAAAGTATCGCTGTCGATGTAAGCGATAGTTAATGAACTTTTTATGGAAACAGGTTGAATAACTTCTTTTTTAGCAGATGTAAAATGAATAATGTATAGTGCAGCGACTGCAATAAAAATAAAAATATTAAAAATCATACCGCATTTTGATTTCTTACAGCTTATATCATTTTGATTTTCAGTAATGTTATTTTGTTTGATTGGATTTAAATTATTTTCCTCCATATTATCATTTAAGTTATTTTCTTCGTTCATTATTCTGATATATAATTAATTACTAATTCCCTAATTCTGACATAAATTTAATTCGCATCAATCTGATTTCTTCTTCAGTATATTCATTTTCACCTAATTCTTTTAAAGCATCTTCTATTGAATCACTTTCTGCTTCCCTAAAATATTCATAAATTTCTTCCTGATGATATTCATCTATGTATTCATCTATATAATATTTAATATCTATTTTAGTTCCTGAAGAAACGATACTTTCAATTTCAGTTAATAATTCTTCTGTTGTTAGATTCTTGGCAGTAGCAATATCCTCTAAAGCTAATTTTCGATCAATATTTTGAATAATATAAACTTTTAATCCAGATTTGTTTACTACTGACCGAACAACAAGGTCTTGAGGACGTTCAATTTCATTTTCATCAACATATTTCTTAATTAAATTAATAAAAGGTTGACCATATTTTAATGCTTTTCCTGAACCAACGCCTGTTATTTGTTTCATTTCTTCCATCGTAATAGGATATTGTATCGTCATATCCTCTAATGATGGATCTTGAAAAATTACAAAAGGAGGTAAGTTTTCTTTTCGCGAAATATCTTTTCGTAAATCCTTAAGAAGTGCAAAAAGTGTTTTGTCGGTAGCATTGGAACGACCGGCACCACCCATAACAGACATTAAGTCTTCATCTTCATCATTTATATAATCATGATCTTTTGCTATCATGATTTTATAAGGTTTTTTAATATACTTTAATCCTTCGGGACTAACTTTAAGTAATCCATAATTTTCAATATCTTTTAAAAGAAGATTTTCAATAAGAGCCTGACGAATTACTGCATTCCAGTATCCTTCCACTTTATCTGCTCCAATTCCGAATTGAGGTAATTTATCATGCTTCATTTTTTTAAGAGTAGCAGAATTTTTACCAATAATTATCTGGACAACATGCTTTACTTTAAATAATTGTTTTACTGCGATAACTGTCTCAATAGCAGTTACAACATCTTCTGTTCCATCGGTTTTTTCTTTTGGATGATTACAATTATCGCAAGTACTGCAATTATCCTGATCGTAATTTTCACCGAAATAATGTAATAATACTTTTCGTCTGCAAGCAGAAGATTCAGCATAGGAAACTGTTTCATTCATTAATTGCATGGCTATTTCCTGTTCGGCTACCGGTTTTCCTTTCAGAAATTTTTCCAGTTTGTTAATGTCTTCTTCACTATAGAATGCAATGCAATTGCCTTCACCGTCATCGCGTCCTGCTCTGCCGGTTTCCTGATAATATCCTTCCAGGCTTTTAGGTATATCATAATGAATTACAAAACGAACATCTGGTTTGTCTATACCCATTCCAAATGCAATTGTAGCTACAATTACATCCACTTCTTCCATTAAGAATTTATCCTGATTGTCAGCACGTGTTACAGGGTCTAAACCTGCATGATACGGAAGAGCTTTGATACCATTTACTTGAAGGGTTTCCGCAAATTCCTCAACTTTTTTACGACTCAGGCAATATATAATACCCGATTTTCCCATATTATTTTTGATGTATTTAATAATTTCCCTGTTTACATCTTTATTTTTGGGTCGTACCTCATAATATAAGTTGGGTCTGTTGAATGAAGATATATATAATTCAGCATTCATCATATTCAGATTTTTTTGAATATCATGTTGTACCTTAGGCGTTGCCGTTGCAGTAAGTGCAATAATAGGAACTTTTTTGCCTATTGCTTCTATAATCGGACGTAATCTTCTGTATTCAGGTCTGAAATCATGTCCCCATTCCGAAATACAATGAGCTTCATCAATTGCATAAAAGGAAATTTCAATTTCCTTAAAAAACTCTACATTTTCCTCTTTTGTAAGAGATTCTGGTGCAACATACAATAATTTTGTTTTGCCAGAAGTCAAATCGTTTTTAACATCCTTTATTTCTTGTTTTGACAAGGATGAATTAAGAAAGTGAGCAATTCCATCGTCATTACCAAAATTTCTGATTGCATCCACTTGGTTTTTCATAAGGGAAATTAGTGGAGATATAATTATAGCAGTTCCCTTACTTACAATAGCCGGAAGTTGGTAACACAATGATTTTCCACCACCTGTAGGCATAATTACAAAAGTGTCTTTGCCTGCCATTAAGCTATTTATTATACTTTCTTGATTTCCTTTAAAATTATCGAAACCAAAAATTTTCTTCAAATGTTTATGAAGTGTATTGTCAACTTTTGTTGCCATTTATAATTTAAATTTAAATTTATTAAATTTTTAAGTATGTGTAAAAGTATTGTTTTTTTTAATACAAATTATAAAAACCTTTATCTTTTTTCAAAAAAAATATTGTTGATTGAAAAAAAACACGTAGGTTTGTAATGTAAATTTACAACATATTTTTTAATAACGTATAAAAAATTAATTTTTTTTAAATATAATTTATT
>CAZYEM010000165.1:0-9422 GCA_964646395.1 uncultured Bacteroides sp. | reverse complement strand
TTTTACTTCCTTTGTTTGTAATTGATTTCCATCAATATTGTTAAACAAACTTAATTGATTATCAGGTTTTTGATTTTGAATTTCGATTGTTGGAAAATCATTTGTGTTTTTATGGTGATAAAGTAAAGTTAATACCTGTAACGTTTTACCCAAACCCATATCGTCAGCTAAACAAGCACCTAATTTTAATTTATATAAACAAATCAGCCATATAACTCCTTCTATTTGATAAGGTCTTAAAATACTTGTTGTTGATGAATTTATTATAATTTCGTCTTTTTCTAATGAATTAATATTCAGTATATCCAGATCTTTTTTAAAATCTTTTTCAATAAGTGAAACCTGAAAATGATTCAGGCGAATATTATTTTTATTGATGTTTCCAAAGATAAAAAGCTTCAGATAAGTTGCAAACCATTCTTCAGGTATCACAAATACACTTCCGTCAGGTAAAACATATTCAGGAATACGATTTAATATATTGTTTTTAAGGTTAATAAATGGAATTTCAAAATCGTTGAAGTTAATAACGATTTGTAAGTCAAACCAATCATTTTTTGAAGTTAATTGTTTGTTTAAGTTAACTTTTCCTGTGTAATAATTGGTGGTAAATGAAGATTTTACAGTTATTTTTAATTCAATTAAGCGCTCATTTATTTCGTTAATACCAGCTATCAGATTTCTTATATTGTTTTCAACTCTATTATCTGTCGAATTATTAAAAGTAAAAGCAGGTCCGATTATATTGTTTAACCCCAACGATTTGAGATTATTAATTATATCTTCTTCTGCTTTAAAGTCACGTTCAATAACATTAAAATTAAAGTTGGGTGAATCTTGAAAAATTACTTTTTTTATCTTTTTGCTATTATGTTCAAATTCTATACCATTATAGCTAAACGTAACAACAGCAATTGCATTTCCCAGCCAATCATTTGTAAGTTTTAAATTGCAAATTGGTGTAAAATATAGATAATTGATTTCAAAACCATCATTTATTATATTTTGATGAGCTATTGTTTTTTTAATGAATGTTTTAAAGTAATTATAAACCAAATGCTCAGGTACTTCAATAAAGTTTTTTTTGAAAAACACCTGTATTTTCTTTCCTTCGATTTCTGGTAGTAATAAAATATTATTTTGTATGAAGGAATAACATGGTGTGTTTGTAATTATATAGTTGTTTGGATTTTGCAATAAAATCTTCTTCCCTTTATACTCAGCAATGATGTTATAATAAATTTCTTTTTCATTGTATTTAAAACAAGGAATCAAAGTGATGTCTTTATCAATAATTTTGATTCTATTGTCTAATATCAAATCATTTGTGCCAATTGGAAATAAAGGAAAATCATTTTCGTAAAGCAGTTTTATAATTAAGATTATCCGTTTTTCAATAAAAGGTAAAATTACATCGGATTTAATATTCTGATTAACCGTTGAATAATATATTGACGGTTTTATTTTTTCTTTTGAAAATCTTTTGGTAATTTCCTCAGGGCTTATAACATCAATCAATTCAATCAATTCCAATTCAGTTTCTGAAAAATCTGTTTTATTAGATTTTGCATTTAAAACATTGATTTTTTTATAATTAAAAGTAAATTTTTCTTCTTTATCAAAATCTGCCCAAAATGCTTCAAATAAAATTCCAAATATCTTATTCTGCTGAATAGTGAATATTAACCGTTTCATTTTAAGTTAAATGTTGCTTTAAAATTTAGATGTCGTTTTTAAAAAATACAATCTCCTTTCCTTCAGTTTACATAAATCAGGTATTACTTTAAAATAAGTATGATGAAGGAAATAGTAATAATATGGTTTAAAATCCTTTATTTTAACGGCATTATTTAAATCCTGTAAATACAATAAAAAGCTATATTGAAAAGAAAATAAAAACATTGATTTTCTGATTATTGAATTAGTAATCTTACTAAATTTACCTGCTTAATTCCAGGGTGTCATTTAGCAATCTGTAGCTATCCGGTTGCATCAGATTATCATAGTTATCATATCCTGAAAGTGGAATTTTAATTTGATATGATTTTTTTGTTTTGTTGGTTAATTGCTTATTGCGTAACCATGGATTAAAATCTTTTAAAACCTTGTAAGTAATGCCATTGCTTTTAGCAAAGCTAACCAGATTTGTTATTGAAGAATCTATGTTTACTGTTTTAAAAGGAATTGGTGGATATAAGTCTTTTAAACGAAGATAGTAGCCATACTTAACAGGTTGAGTATAAATTAATTTTAAAGCAAGAATTCGATAAACATAGCGGGAAGTTTCATCATTGAGGTATAAATCATAATATGAATTGACCTTTTGTGTTTCAAGAGAACGTTTTACTCCACCTTCGCCCATATTATAAGCAGCAGCAGCTAAAGTCCAGTTGTTGAACATTCCATAAGTTGTTTTTATAAATTTACAGGCAGCCTCAGTAGCTTTTTCCAGATGATAACGTTCATCCACTTCCTCTGAAATCTCCAATCCATATCTTTGTCCGGTTGGTTTAATAAATTGCCAGAAACCAGCTGCATTGGCAGGTGAAACCACATTTAAAAAACCACTTTCTATCAATGCTAAATACTTAAAATCATCAGGCAACCCATTTTGTTTTAAAATTGGCTCAATTACAGGAAACCATCGATAAGCACGTTTAAGCATTAACATGGTATTTGATTGCCAGAAAGTATTAGTAAGCAATTCACGTTCAAGTGATTCGCGGACATAATACATCTTGATAGGAACCTCTTCTTCACAAAAATATAAGTTGGAAGGAACCTCGGCAGTAAAAATCTTGTAATTGATTTGAAATGCTTTACGGTAATCATCATCAGAGTTCTTTTTTTTTTTTTTTGAATAGATGAAATATTTACCGGATATTAAAACCAAAACGGTAAATAAAATACTAAAAAGTAATCGTTTTAAATTCATAGTTATTGAATAAAGAAAATGTATCAGTTTTAACGGTGAATATTGCTTAATATTGTAAAAAAATAATAAAAAATCCGGTAAAAACTGAAAGGTTTTTACCGGATTTTCTTATGTATTTGAATTAAAAAAGATTAGAAATTACTAATGAAATCTTTAAAAAACGGAGAAACTTTATCCTTTTCAGACAAATTCGGATTTTCAACATTCCAGTCAATATTTAAATCAGGATCATTCCATAAAATGGAACCTTCTGAGGCTTTGTTATACATATTTGTGCATTTATAAGAGAAAATAGTATTATCTTCCAGTGTAACAAAACCATGGGCAAAGCCAGGTGGAATCCAAAGCATGGTTTTATTTTCCTCATTTAATTCCAACGAAACATGTTGTCCGTAAGTTGCTGAATTCTTTCGTATATCAACAGCTACATCCATTACAGATCCTTTAATTACTCTAACTAACTTTCCTTGAGAGTAAGGCGGATTTTGAAAATGCAAACCTCTCAAAACACCTTTTTGAGATTTAGATTCATTATCCTGTACAAAATGCAAATCTAAACCTGCATCAATAAAGCGTTGATGATTAAAAGATTCAAAGAAATAACCTCTGTCATCACGAAAAACCTGAGGTTGAATTATTAATAAATCTGCTATGGGTGTTTTTATTATTTCCATTTTTTGTGAGTTTATAAAGTTTATAAAGTTTGTAAAGTTATAAAGTAGTTATTGGTTATTAAGTTATTATCCTAACTGTGTTTTAAAACCAAATAACCAATAACTTATTATTAATTAGCTGTTTACAAATGTATTACTTCTCCGTAAGCTGCAGCTACTGCTTCCATTACAGCTTCAGACATGGTTGGATGAGGATGAACAGCATCCAGAATTTCACGTGCTGTAGTTTCCAGTTTACGGGCAACAACTGCTTCTGCAATCATTTCGGTAACATTATCGCCAATCATGTGGCAACCTAACCATTCACCATACTTTGCATCAAATATAACTTTTACAAAACCATCCTTATTTCCGGCAGCACTTGCTTTTCCGGATGCTGAATAAGGAAATTTACCAACTTTGATTTCATATCCTGCTTCAATGGCTTGTTTTTCTGTCATACCAACTGAAGCAATTTCAGGATTGGTATAAGTGCAGCCCGGAATATTGCCATAATCCATTGGTTGTGGATGATGACCAGCAATTTTTTCAACACAGATAATACCTTCGTGAGAGGCAACATGAGCAAGTGCAGGACCATGAACAATATCTCCGATAGCATAATAACCATCTACATTCGTACGATAATATTCATCAACTGTTACTTTTCCCTTGTCGAAAGCTATTCCGTTTTCTTCCAGACCAATACCTTCCAGATTTGTGGCAATTCCGACAGCAGAAAGAACAACTTCTGCCTCAACAATTACTTCCCCTTTTTTGGTTTTGATGGTAACTTTACACAAGTCACCCGAAGTATCAACACTTTCCACAGTTGATTCGCACATTACTTTCATCTTTTGTTTCTTAAAAGACCTTTCCAGTTGTTTTGAAACTTCTTCATCTTCCACAGGAACAACATTTGGCATAAACTCAACCAAAGTAACCTGCGTACCAATAGAATTATAGAAATATGCAAACTCAGAACCGATAGCACCCGACCCAACTACAACCATAGATTTTGGTTGATATGGAAGTGTCATGGCTTCGCGGTATCCGATAATTTTTTTGCCATCCTGTTTTAGATTAGGTAATTCACGTGAACGGGCACCTGTTGCAATTAAAATATGATTAGCTGCAAATTCCGTTACTTTTCCTTCAGCATTGGTAACTTCAACTTTCTTGCCTGGTATTACTTTACCTAAACCATTGATTATATCTATATTATTTTTTTTAAATAGAAATTGAATTCCTTTGCTCATTCCGTCAGCAACACCTCTGCTACGGTTAACCATAGCTTCGAAATCAGCTTTTATTTCTCCTTCAATTTTTACACCATAATCAGCAGCATGAGAAGCGTAATTGAATACCTGTGCACTTTTTAAAAGCGCCTTGGTTGGGATACAACCCCAGTTTAAACAAATACCTCCCAATTCAGCACGTTCAATTACTGCTGTTTTTAAACCTAATTGTGAAGCCCTTATGGCAGCTACATATCCGCCCGGACCACTACCTATAACTATTAAATCGTAGTTCATATTGTTGTAAGATTTATTCATTATCAATTTGTGTTTCAAACTTTATAAAAACACCTTATTGTATAATTTATACTTATAAGTTGTTTTGGAAACATTCATTTGCGAAATTATTAAATTTATTTCAATCTATTTTACTTATTCAATTTATTTTATGCTATTTTTAATCCTGACTTTTATCTAACTTTAAATAATTAATTTAGAATGCTGAATTTCAAAAAGATATAATATTTATTTAAAATTTAATTTCTGAAGTTTAAATTAAGTTTGTGTAAATAAAATTATAAACAAAGTGAATGTGATTTATATTAACAACCATCAGATTTACTTTATTTACAAACCAAACAAAGAAGATGCTCGTAAGAGGCTTTACAGAATGAAAATCATTTAATTGCTTTTTGAAAAATGATTTTCCAAGTTTATAAATTGTAAATCCTGGAATAAATGCAGATTGCATTTCATATTTCCTTCCATTGTAAATTTTATCAATAAAATATTATTGATAACGACTTAATCAAAAGATGAAAATGATTAAGTAAGAAAATTTTAATAACAGTTATTAATTAAAATTACTGAAATTAGTAGCTAAAAATATTGCTATTGAGATAAAAAAATATAATTTTGCTAATTGAAAAAACACATTTAAAAAGTTTAATAAACTATCAAAAAAATAAAAATCACACAATATGAAAAAATTTGATCCGGCAAGTAATATTCAGGATTTAATGCAATTCGGAGAATTCGGAGATGTAAATCCATCTATCACCGATTCTGCAACTTATACTTTTTTAGAAGCCAAATCGATGGTTGATACTTTCCATGGCGAAACAGAAGGATGCTTTTTGTATTCACGTCATTGGAATCCAAGTAATAAATACCTGGCTGATGCATTGGCTGCAATGGAAGGTACAGAAGCTGCATGGGTTACTGCTTCGGGAATGGGAGCTATTACTTCAGCTATTCTGCAATTGGTAAATACCGGCGATCATATTGTTTCCAGTATTACAACTTATGGTGGAACTTTTGCCTTCTTAAAAAACTATCTTCCAAAGTTTAACATTGATGTTACTTTTGTTGATCCTACCGATTTGGATGCTGTAAGAAAAGCTATGCGTCCAAATACCAAAATAATTTATACCGAAACAATGACCAATCCATTGTTAACAATATCTGATTTGCCTGCTCTTTCGGAAATAGCTGAAAGTTTTGGTGCAAAGCTTATGGTTGACAATACTTTTACTCCAATGATAGTTTCTCCTATAAAATTTGGTGCTCACATTGTGGTTTATAGTATGACTAAATTCATCAATGGTAAAAACGATTGTGTTGCAGGTGCAATTTGTGGAAATCTGGACTTTATCAATTCATTGAGTGATGTTAACAGTGGTACAGCCATGTTGTTGGGGCCGGTTCTTGATCCGATGCGTTCTTCCAGTATTTTGAAAAATATTCATACCTTGCATATCCGCATGAAACAACATAGTGCCAATGCAATGTATCTTGCCATTAAATTCAAGGAAATCGGTTTGAAATTTGTTTATCCGGGTATGCCAGAGTCTAAAGGACACGAATTATTAAAGAAAATGATGAATCCTGAATATGGATTTGGAGGTATGATTGCTATTGATATGCAAACTGCCGAAAGAGCTTCATTATTAATGGAAAGTATGCAAAAGGCAGGTGTTGGATATTTGGCTGTTAGCTTAGGGTATTTCAAAACCTTGTTCAGCAATTCAGGTAAAAGCACTTCTTCTGAAGTTCCTGAAGAAACCCAGAAAGAAATGGGATTGGGCGAAGGTTTGGTTCGTTTCTCTGTTGGTCTGGACAATGATATCGAACGTACTTTCGAGAAAATTCATACTTGTTTGAAAGAATTAAAATTCGTTTAAACGTTTAAATTATTCATTTACAAAAAGCCATCCTTTTATCATATAAGGATGGCTTTTTGTTTATTATAATCCTGAAAACGCTAAGATTAATCCTGAGTTTTTATAAGTTAAATAATTCTTGAATTCAAATTAATCATAAGATTTTAAATAACTTATGTTTTCCTTTCCAATTTTAGGTTTCGATAGGTAGAATTACTCATTCTTTCATTAAAATTATTTGAAAACAAAAATAAGTTTTATATTTGTAGCAAAAAGCGATATTATTACAATTCTTTTACTCATTTGGTTTCAATAAAAACCAATTTTTAGATTTTAACTATAGCATACTACAAATGAAAGATATAAAGGATTTTCTTCAAACACATATTTCCATTGGCATTGATGTAGGTGGTAGCCATATAAGTGCAGGATTGGTTATTAGCAATAGTATTAACGGTTTAAACTTTCAAACAATACACAAGCCAATAGATTCGAACACTAATGCCATTGCTATTATCAATAGTTTAAGTAGTGTTATAAATGACGCTATTGGCGAAAACAGAAATATAAATACCATTGGTATTGCTATGCCCGGACCATTTAATTATCCAAAAGGAATAAGCGAAATACATGGTGTTGGAGGAAAATTCAGCAGTACTTTTGGTTTAAATATGGCTTTAGCTTTAAAAAATAAGATAAATCTACCTGTTGAAACTGAAATCCTTTTTGCAAATGATGCACATTGTTTTGCTAAAGGAGCTGCACATTTATTAAATCTGAACAAAAAACCTGCTATCTGCATAACTTTAGGTACGGGCTTTGGTTCTGCATTTCTCAACAATAACAATTTAATCTATAAGGATGACCATATTCCTGCCAATGCAGCTTTTTATTGCGAAGCTTATAAAGATTCAATTGCTGATGATTATTTTTCGAGCCGATGGTTTTTGAATGAGTTTTTTAAAATTACCGGAAATACTGCTGGTTCTGTGAAAGAGATTGCAGAAATGGCTGTAAAAGATGATTGTATCAAAAGTATATTCGTAACTTTTGGTAAAAATCTGGCAGATTTCCTATTCCCATGGCTTAAAAAGTTTAATTGCGATAATCTTGTTATAGGTGGAAATATAGCAAAAGCATGGTCGTTGTCTGAGCCTGTTTTTATGAATACACTTGCTGAAAATGAATGTAATGTAAAGATATTGATTTGCGAAGATACCGAGAAATTCATTATTACCGGAGCTGCATTGCTTGCTGAAGAGAAAAAACAGGCAGCTGTAATAAACAATACTGCATTCGAAACCAATAAATTAAATAAATACAGAAAGTCATTACAACCGTTACTTCCTCTTCAGAAATCTTCAGAAATAACAGATAGTTACGATGTTTTTCCAGCTTATCAGCTTACCAATGGGAAGATTGAATCTGGATTTATTTCATTGGCAAAAGAAATTGCATCGCACAAAACGATTATTATTGACGGTTATAGCGGAGTTTTGTGGGACGAATTTATTAACCAGCTGAATACAGCACTGATTGCAATTAACGTTAATCCTTTATGGTTTGATATTGCTTCCTGCCTGAAACCTGAATTGGTTATCGATGAAATGCTAACGGATAATCTGAATGGAAACGACCCTGTTTTTGGAAAAAGATACAAAGGTGAATTATGTGATTTTTATGAAAAGGAGAAAATTGAATTAATAAATCCTGATAATCATGCTGATATTAATATTGTATATGGATGCGGGGCTAGCCTTAGCTTATGGGAAGGATTGTTAATCTATATTGATATTCCAAAGAATGAAATACAATACCGGATGAGGGCACAACGTATTTTCAATTTGGGAACTAATCAAATTTCGGAGAATACACTTATGTATAAACGGTATTATTTTGTTGATTGGCCTGTATTGAATAAGCACAAGAAGCAGCTTTTGCCACAGATGGATATTGTGGTTGACGAACAGCGGATTCATAAGATTTCATGGATGCTTGGAAATGATTTCAGGGAAGCATTAAATGATATATTAACACAGGTTGTGAGGGCAAGACCCTGGTTTGAAGCCGGAGTGTGGGGTGGAAGCTGGATGAAAGATACAATTAAGGATATTGTTCAGGATGAGGTTAATTACGCCTGGTCTTTCGAATTGATTTCTCCTGAAAATGGAATTGTATTTTCGCAAAACAATACCTTACTCGAAGTTTCTTTCGATTTTCTATTGTATTATGATAATGTAAAATTACTTGGAAATGCAGCAAAGCGGTTTGGAACAGAATTTCCGATACGTTTCGATTATCTTGATACTATTAATGGTGGCAATTTATCAGTACAATGTCATCCGCGAACCAGTTACATTAAAGAACAATTCGGTGAAAATTTTACACAGGACGAAACCTATTATATATTGGATTGCAAACCAGATGCCAATGT
>CAZYEM010000164.1:0-9461 GCA_964646395.1 uncultured Bacteroides sp. | reverse complement strand
ATTTTCAATTCCTTATCAGCCGATAATCTGTTGCCTACTCCTTTTACAATATCATCTGCAGATACTTCAACACACACGTAGGTTTTATAATTGCCTTCCTGTGTCTTTGTCTGTTTTTCGCATATAACACGTACATTGGCAAGTACCTGATTAATCACTTCGCGGGTGTTTCCTTCAAATCTTTCTTCAAGTCCTTCTACATTGTTGGCTTCTGATGATTTAACGTAATTATCGGTTACGCCTTTCATAGTCGTTTGAATTAAACCTGCCAGTTCAGCTTTTACATTACTCATGGCTTTCTTTTTCGAAACCATCTGATCCAGACTTTCGCCAACGGCACTTGACCTGAAATAACTCTTGGTACTCATAAAATCCTTTTCGCCGGCACAATAGTTATCTACTAATACCTCTCCCTTTGGTAATGGTTGTTTATCTGCAACCTTTTGTTTTGATTTGCATCCTGTAGTAATTGCAATTAATATTAAAATTGCTGAAAGATAATACTGAATTTTTCTCATAATGAATGTTTATTAAAATTAATATTTGTTTTTTTGTTTTTATTTCTTTTCAAATTTCATGCCAAAAATATTACTTTTTACTGTTAATAAAATCAGCGTTTTAAAAATCAATGTTATTCATTTCCGGAATTATTTCGTTGCTTATTTTTTGTAATGCTTTTTGCTGTGCATCTTTCAATGCATTTTCATAATCGCGTATCTGCATTCCTTTGAGGTTTGTAAAACCATTATTAAATATTTCTGCTTCGGTTTTATTATCAATTATCGATATTTCACAATCAACATAAACGATATATAAATCATTTCTTTCCAGATAGGTTCCCTTTGTAGTTCTTGTTACAATTTTTACAGTTACATCCGCTTTTTCTTTGTTATCAGTAAAAGAAAAAAGCTTGTCAGACAATTCCTTTTTAAAGGCATTGCCAATGGTTTTCCTTTTTGATATACTATCGAAATCAATTTCTTCCATAAGCATAAACGCTTTTTTTCCATCCACTTCCACTGTTATTTTACATGCCGGAATATTGCTTTCAAATGCAAAAATCTGTTTAACCAAATTGTCTTTTGCAAGATCACCCATAATGGTTTCAACATCCAGACTTGCTTTAATCTGCTGTATTTTACCTTTGTTGCTAACTTTTGCTGTTGAAAGTATTGCTTCTCCTTTTGAATTGGTCATCAGCATTTCATTTAATACACTTTTTCCTTTAACGATGCTTAGCCTGATGGGCAAATTAGAAACCGGAACAGCAATTTTGCCATTTTCTTTGTCCGAAAAAGTGGCTGTTACAATGATGTCATTAGCTATTGGCGTTGACAAACTTACTTGTAACTTTTCTGAATTGGGTTTTAACTGAATATTATTCATAATCTCCTGAATGGAATTATAAATTTCGGTTCCCAGATTAATGCTGCCTTTGGTTGGTGAAAAAATGATGAGATCGTCAGCCAGGTTTTTTTTAATTACATCGAATGCTTTTAAATAAGAAATAATAGCATTATTATAATCAGCGTTTTCTTCAAATCCTTGTGCATTTTCGTAAAACCCAAGTGCACGCTTTTTTATATCTTCCAGCTTTTTTGCTTTTAAGTTGCTGTATGTTTTCTTCGAGAGTTTATAAAATACCCAATATTCATATTCGTTGCCCCAGGATGCAGACAATTCATAACCTTCCAGATTTTCCTTTATAGAAGTGTTGGTATAGGTTCTGAATTCCTCTTTTAATTCGGTTCGGTTTTCGAATTGGTAAAGCATGGAATTGCCTGAAACCTGAATTGAAATTTCAGAAACCAAATCATTGAGTGCATTATTCCGGGCAATGGAAATATAATTGTCGCTCATTCCGGTTTTTTTTGCCATCCCTACACCAATATAATAATCGTTAATAACAGGGCGACTGCTAACCCAGTAAGGAATCCTGTTCTCGGGTTCAGCAACAATGGATTCAGGTGTGCGGCACGAAACCATAAACAATATCAAAAGCAAGTAAACAGATACTAATTTCTTCATATTTCTATGTTTATATAAAAATAATTTTTCAAATGTATAAAAATTAATTCAAAAATGATGCCAAAATTAAAGATAATATAAAAATTTTGTACTGAGAAAATATTTCAACAGATGATTTTGATGTTTTAAAAAGTTTAAATAATGCTTATAATGATAAAAAAGATGAATAGAACGTTCTATTCAACGATTTGACTAATCTAAAGAGCGAAAAGAACATTCAAAACTACGATTAGAACGTTCTAAAGGTGTAAAAGAATGTTCTAATAGGCTATTTGATTATTCAAATGATAGATTAGAACGTTCTAAATGGGTAAAAGAACGTTCTAAGGGTATCTTAAACATATAAATGATTATAAGTTTGTTCAATCAATCGTTTAGAGTATTTAATGTAATAGAAAAATTGAAAAACATAAATTTTAATAATGTTGATTTATTAAAATTAAAAAGAGAATAACATTACTGTTATTCTCTTTAATAAAATCCTCAAAATTATTATTATTTTGTAACAGTAACTGTTTGTGAATAAACTGTAACAATACTTGTAAAAATATTTAAAACAAAATCTACAGGTGTAATTTCTGATTTAACTGTATAATTTGTTGCATTATTTGACATTTGTTTTGAATCAACTTTGTTTATAGGAACTAAACCATATATTATATACCATTGTCTTTTGGTTTCTTTGCTGTTCCCTTGAGATCCAGAACCAACCTGATGTGATAAAGACATACATGATGATAATGAAATTGCTAATATAGCTACTAAAATTGCTATTTTCGTTTGATATTTTTTCATATTTGTTAAGAATTTAGATGAATTATTTAATTTTATTAAAACTGCCTATAGAGGATTCTATTTCTTTAGCTTTTGCTTGATATTTTTTTATATCTGAAGTATATATAGTGTAAAAATTATATTTATTATTAAATGAAAAATATAAATTGAATGCAATTAATTGTTTGCTCTTCAAAAATAATTGATGAATATTGAAATTATTAAATGAAAAAGTATCACTAATAATTGTATCCCAATAATTATTTTGATTAATAAACTTATCAGGTGAATTTAGAATATTATTTATCTGATTTGTTTTAAGATTTCTTATATCATAAATCATCAAAGCTGATTTATGATCAAATGTATCAATATAATAATGTAACAAACCATCTTTTTTTGAAGAATCTATTTTTTTCAAATCGAATTCAACCCATGATTTTGGTATTTTGTATTCAATTTTTAATGTTGAATCAAAATGAACTTTACTTAATAAAGTAGTATCTACATTAATAAACATTTGTCTATTATCTTTGCTTCTATTCTGATTGCAAGCCAAAATAAAAATCGTTAAAATAAGCAATGGAATGATAAGCTTTTTCATAGTTGAATAAAAGAAATCTATTTGAATTTAATTAAAATTCCATCTTTTCCATCTGAAGTAATAATTCCTTCAAATGGTTTTACTTTTGCTTTTTTCTCTTTTGAAACTGATTTATCAACCATTTCATTTATCATTTTTTTGATAGTTGGAGTGCCAAAAAGTTGAGCTATTAAACTATTAATAATATCAACATTTTCATAATTCTCAATAGGTTCACTATATAGAAAAATATATTTTCCTTTTATTTTTTGAGCAATTCCTATACCTCTTTTTTCAATATTACCCTCTTTAAATTTAATTAATACTGCTGATTCTCCATCATTAGTCAAAACAGCATCAAATTTCCCTATTTTTCCTTTAAGTTCTCGATTAATAGAAGAAGTTATCATTTCTTTTATCATTTCATCAATTTCTGGTGTATCACCAGTTAAAGAACCTAAAACTCCAGTTATACTTGTTACTTTATCAATGATTTCATATTCAAGTACAGGCTCGCAATAAATATATACTTCTTTCCCTTTTATTTTTTGAACTTTTGCATAACCTTTATCGTTTTGTCCAATTAGCAAAATGTTTATTAGAAGCATTGATAAAATAAAAAATGTAATTTTTCTCATGTTTAATGTTTTTGTTTTGTTTATATTTCCCTATGACATTAATTGTTGTTTTATAAAAAAGCGTGGGAACTAAACCGTATTCGTCTTAGAGGCTCTGGTATGCCCACATAACAAATAAGTAAAGACCACGCCGTAGCGTGAGCGTTATTACTTATTATTTCCATTGCACTTAAAATTTACCAGATTTCTAGAACAGAAATAAAAGCTAACGCCTTTTTATGAGTTTATGTTGAGTTTTAAGTTATCATGTTTAAATGTTTAAATGTTTTAATTAATGTTGAAAGTTTATTTTTTATTTATACTTATTAAATATTCATCAGCAGTCATTATCGGAATCTGAGAATTCTTAAAATCTTTCCCATTTCTTGTTATCAATATTTTACAATCAGATTTTAAAGCACTAAAATATTGTAAAGAATCTTCGAAATCCTTGAAATTTGAATTAAGTCCTTTTTCAATGATTAATTCATCGAGACTGCAGATTTGAGATATTATTTTAAATTTTCGCAATTTATCTTTAGCAATCTGAGCATTCCCGTACTTGGTAAGAAAATAACTAACAGTACTATATGATAATGCTGATGCAACCATTGTTATTTTACCATTATCAGCCATTGTTGCAATCTTTGCGATTGAATTATAAAAAGGAATTCGTTCGCAAAGCAAATCTAAAATAACATTGGTATCAATAAATATCTTGGTTTTCATTTACTTGTATTTTTGTGTCAAGTAATTTGAATATTCTTCTTTATATTCTGTATCAACCGGAATGTTTATTCCTGAAGACATACTTTTGACAAAAGGAGAAATTTCAATTTCCTCTTCCTTTGATGTATCATTTTGTAAAGTTAGTGATTGTAAATATGCTTCAATTATACCCGACAAACTTCTATTATGTGATTGAGCATAATCTCTGGCTCTTTCAATCACATTTTTATTGAGTTTTAAAGTTATTTTTGTTTCCATATCCATTGTTTTTATATTTGCAAATTTACTAAATATAAAAGTAATTTTTACCTACCTTATATTTCAAATAATATACATTACAATTATTGAAAAGCTTTATTATTCCCCATCTTTCTTTTTATTGCTTTTTGGAGGAGTACTGTTTACATTATATCCAAAATCCCCAATTTTAAAGGGTTCCTTACGATAAACAGCTTTTAGTAAGTCGCGGCTTTGTTTAAGCAAATCATCAATCGGATATAGCAATATATCTCTTTGTTCGTAAAGTTTTTCCATTTTCCGGCGCAGATCTTCTGCTTCATTATGAACTTCAATAGCTATGGCTATATTAGGTCCTTGTGTTATCCAATCCAATGATGCCAATGGAGATAATGTACCCAATGCTAATGTTTTTTCATTAACTTTTTTTGCTAAATCTAATTTGTCTGAAATGTTGATCGGAATTTCAATCCTTACATTGTTAATCGGTTCTTTTTTCATCATGTACGTTGTTATGTTTTAAAGAAGCAAATATACAGATATTATTGAAATATTAACAGTTTTAATAAATAAATTTAATTTTTATTTTTAAATGCAATTGTTTATCTGCAATTTGTTTATTGGTAGAATAAAAAAAGGTGTTTAAAACATATTAACATATCTTAGAACATTCAAAATGGCGATTAGAACATTCAAAACTACGATTAGAACGTTCTAAAGGGTGTTAGAACGTTCTAATCGACGATTTGACTAATCAAAATTAGGTTTTGATTGATCTAATCAAGGAAAAGAATAATCTAAATGGGGTTAAGAATATTCAGATAGCCAATGAGAACGTTTTAAAACATGATTAGAGCAATAAAAAAGATGTATTTATTAATTGAAATCAGCTAACATAATATTGTATTTTCATTAGTTTCGTGAAATTAAATATTCATATCAAAAAATTTATATCTTTGTATCAGCAAATTATACTAAAAGCGAATTAACAACTATGATTGCAAACAAAATTTGTTTTATCAGAATTATCTTTTCAATATTTCTTTTTTTGATGTTGAGCATTGCTAATGTTTTTGCAAATCATGCAATTACAAAAGATAGTGTTGTCAAAAAAGTAATTATAAGCGGATATATTGAAGATGCTCAAACAGGCGAAAAACTTATTGGTGCCAATATTTATGATGCGAATAGTTTTTCGGGTGTCAGTTGCAATAACTATGGTTTTTATAGTTTAAGTGTAACGGTAGGTTCGCATGAAATACATTGGTCTTATGTGGGTTATCAAATTGAGAAACGATTTTTAAATCTATTAAAAGATACAATAATCAACATCAGGCTTAAACCTTCAATTGAGTTGAAAGAAGTGGAAATAAAAGACAAGCGTTCTGATATAAATGTAATGAACTCAAAACTTGGAAGCATTCAGTTGCCGATTAATACAATTAAAAATCTTCCGTCACTAACCGGTGAAATTGATATATTGAAGATTCTGCAGTTATTGCCCGGTGTAAAATCGGGAAACGAAGGATCTACCGGTATATATGTAAGAGGTGGCAGTCCCGATCAAAATCTGATTATTCTGGATGGAGTTCCTGTTTATAATGTCAGCCATTTATTTGGCTATCTTTCCATCTTCAATTCCAATGCCATTCAGAATGTAGAGTTAATAAAAGGAGGTTTCCCTGCCAGATATGGAGGACGGCTCTCCTCTGTTATCGACATTCAGTCGAAAGATGGTAACAATAAGAAATTCAGTGGCAATATTGTGTTCGGTTATGTATGTCCGCAAATTACGCTTGAAGGTCCGATTTTATCCGAAAAAACTTCCTTTCTGTTTTCTGCCCGCCGAACGTATGTTGATTTAATTATGCGACCCATCACCAGATCAAATAATGAATCTCAAGGAGTTGATGGAAGTACGGGTTATTTTTTTTACGATATTAATACAAAGCTAAATCATCGTTTTAACAATAACAATCGTCTGTTTTTCAGCATTTATAATGGCATTGATGAATTCGACATGGATGAGGACCGGGAATGGGAAGATATTATGTCTGATTACAGGTCACATGATTATAACCGTTCCAATATGAATTGGGGAAATACAACTGCATCACTCCGATGGAATCATTTGTTTACCAATAAATTATTTATGAATATTACGGCAACATATACCAAATATCATTTTAATACTTTAAGTGAACAGTTAAATGAAACTTTTATTAATCAGGTATTAACAGAAAGACAGCGTTATAAGCTTGAATATAATTCTGGAATAAAGGATTTGGGTTTACGTGCCGATTTCGATTATAATCTTAATGCCAATCATCAGATAAAGTCGGGGATTTCAGTAACCAATCATAATTTTAATCCGGGTGTAAAATCCCTTTCTGGAAGCGTAATAACTGCAGATACAACTATGAATGTTGGTGGCGATCAGATTACAACTTATGAGATTGATTATTATGTTGAAGATGAAATTAAGATTAATTCGAGGTTACGATTAAATGCGGGTTTGCATGCTTCAAATTTTATAGTAGAAAGCAAAATATACTCTTCTTTGCAACCCAGACTTCAGCTAAATTACAAACTTAGGGATAACTGGGCTTTGAAGACTTCTTTCTCTACAATGACGCAATATATGCACTTACTAAGCAATACTACTTTTGGGCTGCCTATGGATTTGTGGGTTCCGGCAACAGCCAAAATAAAACCTCAGCAATCGTGGCAGGCTGCTATGGGAATTTCTCATTCGCTCAGTAATAATTATGAATTAACCCTTGAAACCTATTACAAAAAGATGAGCGATTTGATTGAATACAAGGAAGGTGCCAGCTTTTTTCAGGAATTCAGCAACTGGGACGACAAAGTGGCAGTTGATGGCAAAGGCGATTCCTATGGTATAGAAGTGCTCTTGCAAAAGAAAGAAGGAAAAACCACGGGTTGGATAGGCTATACATTGTCGTGGAGCAACCGGCAATTTGATGAATTGAATTTTGGCAAAACCTATCCTTATCGTTTCGACAAAAGACACGATTTATCAATAGTTGTAAGCCATAAAGTAAAGAAAAGCATAGAATTAAGTGGTGTTTGGGTTTTTTCAACAGGTACAGCCATGACAATTCCGATTGCTTTTTATCAGCAAAGTACTGATGATTCATGGTGGGGAGGATATACCATAACGGAATACAGTGAAAGAAATGCAGTGAGAATGCCGGTTTATCATCGTCTCGATGTGGGAATTAATTTTATAAAAGAACGGAAGAAATATACCAGAATCTGGAATCTGAGTATTTATAATACTTATGGCCGGAAAAACCCGTTCTTTGTTTATTATAGCAATCAAGACAAGGAAGGAAGTGGGTTTAAACAATTGAGTGTTTTAATGTTTATTCCATCAATTAGTTATCAAATAAAGTTTTAGTTATGAAAAACAGTTCATTTATATTAACAACAGTTCTATTATTTCTTATTTTAACTTCATGTGAGCAATCTGTTGAGCTGGATGTTCCGGGTCAGTCTGCCAAAATGGTAGTTCAGGGAACTTTAAATCCAGGTGAGAATCTTGTGCTTGATTTGCGAAGAAGTTTTACCATAAAAGACAGAAACAATTATGATTTATGGTACAATCAACAAATTAATAATCCAAATATTCAATTGTTTAAAGACAATGTGCTCGTTGGAAATCTAATTATGGATTTTGAAAGTAATTTGAAGTACAATTTAAATTTCTCAGATTTTAAGGCAGGTGAAAAATACACTTTAATTGGAAATGCAAACGGATTTCCATCGATTAAGGCCGAAGCTATTATTCCTGATAAACCGGATGTTACTATTAATAATTTCACTTTTAGTGGCACCGAATATGAATTTAAATTCAGCCTGAATGTAAATATTAAGGATAATCCCAATCAGGAAAACTACTATTCCATTTCAATACCTTCAACAAACGAATATCCTATTTATCTAGGAAATGATTCGGAAGAAGAAAACAACGATCCTTCTGTTACTGTAGTAAATGGAATTTATTTTATTAACGACAAATTGTTTAATGGAACCTCAAAAACAATCGTTGTCAACAGCAATAGCTACATATATTTTGGTATAAAATCTAAACAAATAGATTCTTTAAGAGTGGATTGTAATGCAATTACAAAAGATTATTATGATTACATGATAACTACAGGCAAGCAAAACTATAATGATTTTGATTTTTTTGCCGAACCTGTTTTAATAAAACATAATATTACAGGTGGTTTTGGTGTATTGGGAGCATCCAATAAGGTAAGGATACCAATAGCTTTGCAGCAGAAAAAATAATCATTTGTATTTAAAAGGACTTCTAAAAATTGCTTTTTCTTCGTTGAACTTCAATTTTAACCTCATCCCGATGAATAGGGACTGCGATTTTTAAAATCTTATTCGCCTCAAAAAATCTAATTTTCAGAACCCTTCTTAACTTTTTTAAATAGATAATTCGGGTTATTACAAAA
>CAZYEM010000163.1:0-9483 GCA_964646395.1 uncultured Bacteroides sp. | reverse complement strand
CCGATTTAATCGAAACTCAGGAAAAGATAACAGCTGCCCACCATATCGTATTTGTATATCCAACCTGGTGGTCAACCTATCCTGCTTTGCTCAAGGGATTTATCGACAGGGTTTTTCTCCCCGGCTTTGCATTTAAGTACCGCGAAAACTCATTGCTTTGGGACAAACTACTAAAAGGAAAGTCATCAAGACTAATTGTTTGTATGGATACACCTAAATGGTATTATTCGCTTATAATGAAAAGTCCTGGACACCATTCAATGAAAAAAGGAATATTGGAATTTTGTGGAATCAAACCGGTAGCGATTACATCATTAGGACCCATAAAAACTTCCAACGAAAATAAGCGTAAACAATGGTTAAACAAAGTTGAAGAACTCGGAAGAAAACAAAAATAATTATCAGCTTTAGCTTTTTGGCAAAAATTAATGTATTTTTATAACCTAAAATCAGAACGATACACATTATATCCTTCTGAAATATTAAAACAGTTATAAATTAAATACATTAAAGCAATGGAAGTTCATCATCATCCCGATATCCGAAGGAAAGATTTTAAGGAATACGTACTTGAAGGATTAATGATTTTTATGGCAGTTACCATGGGATTTTTTGCCGAAAGACTCAGGGAAAACATGGCAGAGCATGCAACAGAAGAAGAATTTATAATTTCAATGATAGAAGATGCAAAAACCGACATCAGCAGTATAAGAAAGAATATAGAAGCTAACAGGCTAAGGGTGCTGAAACTGGATACACTTGCTAATCTTTGTTTTAATTACAACACTTCGTCAGGCAATGATAACAACTTATACAACGCTATGAAGTATTGTATAAGACATCCTGATTTTGTAACACCGGTCGAAAGAACACTTTCACAACTAAAGAATTCAGGTGGAATGAGACTCATTGAAGAACCAACTGCAAGTAATTGCATTATAAATTATGATGAGGTTACAAAAAAGATGGTAAATCAACAGCTATATTATGAACTTCATCTTAATGTTTTGATAGATGCAACTGAAAAGATTTTTAACATGAAGTATTTTCCGCTTAATTTACATACTTTTAAATGGGAAAATGGCTATGATTCCATATCAACAGCAAAACTTTTCAATCATGACAAAATCAAACTCATAGAATTAGGGAATAAAGCAAAACTTTTTCAGGGAATAGTACTGTTTTATATAACACGACTTGAAGAAACAAATCAAAACGCACTAAATCTGATTGAAACTTTAAAACATGAATATCACATAGATTAAACAAAGGATTTATTTGCGATTAGTTTTCAAGGTTTGCTTTAAATTACAAAGGTTCAGTTAACAGATAACTATCAGGAGTTTATATAATTATTATTTCATTAAAACAATGATTCATAATTCTTGTTTCATTCTATAATATTAAGACAAACAAATAGCAAAACAGATATAAGATGTTTTTATTTAAGCATTAAATTATAATTAATTGATTTGATAAAGAATAAATTTTATATTTTTGCATAACAAACTTAGTAAATATTTAAGTTAAATGGAAAAGATTAGACTGGAAATAATGGGATTATCCTATAGTAAATCGCAAACGGGAGCTTATGCACTCATTCTTGCCGAGGAAAATGGGAAACGCAGATTGCCAATAATCATAGGAGGTTTTGAAGCACAAGCAATTGCTATTGAGCTCGAGAAGATGAAACCTACCCGTCCATTAACCCACGATTTATTTAAAAGTTTTGCATTAGAATTCAACATATACCTTTCGGAAGTTATTATTCACAAATTTGTAGAAGGTGTTTTTTATGCAAAAATCTTTGCAACAGACGGCACAATTATTAAAGAAATAGATTCGCGTACATCAGATGCAGTTGCTTTGGCTATTCGTTTCAATTGTCCTATAAATACTTATGAAACTGTTTTGAAAGAAGCAGGAATATTGGTAGATGATGAAGATGATGATGTGTTATCAACAAAAAAACCAGTGCATGAAGGAGAGCAATCAGAATTTGAAGATTATACAACGGAAGAACTTGAAGATTTATTAAAGATAGCCATTGAAAATGAAGAATATGAAAAAGCTTCGAAAATAAGGGATGAGATAAATAAGAGAATCGGAGTATAAAATTATAAATAGGAAGTAAAGAAATCTATAATTCACTAATCATACTTAAAATCAAATAAACAAATATGAGTTTAAAAAACAGATTAATAGTAATGAGCTTCTTGCAGTTTTTTGTTTGGGGAGCCTGGTTAATTACAATTGGTACTTATTGCTTTAATGCTAAAGGATGGACTGGAGAACAATTTGGAGCTATTTTCTCTACACTTGCACTATCTTCATTATTTATGCCTGCACTTACCGGCATTATTGCAGATAAGTGGATGAACGCAGAAAAACTTTATGGTTTACTACAAATCTTCTATGGTATCGTTCTGCTTTTTGTTCCTCAGGTAAACGACCCCGACACACTTTACTATGTTATTTTTCTTGCCATGATTTTCTACATGCCAACCATATCTCTATCTAATTCTATTTCATACAATATCTTAAAACGTAATAATTTTGATATTATAAAGGTTTTTCCCCCAATAAGGGTTTGGGGAACGATTGGTTTTATTGCAGCTATGTGGATAACAAATCTTACAGGAAGTAAAGCAAATGGAAATCAATTTATTATTGCTGCATTTGTAGCAATAGCTCTCGGAATATATTCTTTTACATTACCTAAATGTCCACCCGAAAAATCAATCTCTAAAGATGCCTCCATCATTGAAATGCTTGGACTCAATGCATTTAAACTGCTTGGAAATCTTAAAATGGCTTTGTTTTTCATCTTTGCTATGTTTTTAGGCGCAGCATTACAACTTACGAATATGTATGGAGATTCATTCCTTGATGACTTTAAATTAATACCGGAATTTGCAAACTCTTTTGTTGTAAAGTATTCGACAATAATAATGTCTATTTCACAGATTTCAGAAACGCTGTTTATACTTACGATACCTTTCTTCCTCAAAAAATTTGGAATTAAGAAAGTTATGCTGTTCAGTATGATTGCATGGGTTTTACGATTCGGATTATTTGCCTATGGCAATCCATCACCAGAGTTACTTTGGATGATTATTCTATCTTGCATTGTTTATGGAATGGCTTTCGATTTCTTTAACATTTCGGGTTCACTCTTTGTTGAAACTACCACTGATCCATCTATCAGATCGAGTGCACAAGGTTTATTCATGATGATGACAAATGGAGTTGGAGCTTATCTTGGCAGCAAAATAAGCGGTGTAGTAATAGATAAATATTTTACAACAGCTCAGGGTAAAGATTGGCATGGTATCTGGCTAACATTTGCTATTTATGCATTAGTTGTTGCAGTGCTTTTTGCTATCTTTTTTAAGCACAAACACGATCCGAAAATAGAAGTTAAACACTAATTATTCATAAGTAATGAATAAAATCAGAATATATTAGTCGATAATATTACAAGGACTGTCGACATTTTAAGTACATAAGAAAAGTTTATGCTGAAATGGTTATTAATAACAGGATTACTATTCGCTCAATTTGCGTTAAATGCACAGCATAAGCGGGTTGAAAAAGGTGTAGCATCCTATTATCACGATCATTTAACAGCACATAAAACAGCAAATGGTGAATTTTATCAACCAGCTGAAATGACAGCAGCCCATCTTACATTACCGTTTAATACGGTTGTAAAAGTATCGAATTTGTCTAACAATAAGTCTATTATAGTAAGAATTAACGACAGAGGGCCTTTTATCGAAAATCGCATTATTGATTTATCGAGAGCTGCAGCAGATTCATTGGATATGATTTATCAGGGATTAGCAAAAGTTGAAGTAAAAGTGGTTTCTTTTGGTAAAAACACAAAGCTTTCGAATGAAACAGCTCTTGCTTCAAATATAAAATTAAAAGCGAAGAAGTCAAAAATAAATAATTTAAAGAAGACTGAGAAACAAGAAGTTGATACTGCAATAATTTTAAAGGAAAATATTGCTTCTGCTATTAAAATACCGATGCAAGTAATGTCAACAATTGAAGTTGAAAGAAATGAAGACATTGATTCAACAATGATCAGCATGAATGAAAGAACAACATCGGAGATTGAAATCCCAGCTAATAAACCAAAAACAATTGAAGTAGATAAACCTGATACTTACACAAGTAATGTGGTATCTTATGGAGTTCAGATTGGCAGCTTTAAGAAAAGAAGTAATATGCTGAAACTATCGGAAAGATTAAAGAAAAATTTTATTGAGAAGTTTAATGTTCAGGAAATTAATAAAGGTGATACGTTGTATTACCGTATGATAATAGGAGAATTTGAAAACGAAAGCAGTGCCTTACGATTAAAATCCAGGTTAGAAAAAGAATTTCCCGGATGTTTTGTAATTAAATACAACAATTAATAAAGATGCAACAATATCTGCAGTTACTTGATTATGTAACTAAAAACGGACAAAGAAAAGAAGACAGAACAGGAACAGGAACCATCAGTACATTTGGCTATCAGATGCGGTTTAATCTGGAAGAAGGATTTCCTTTACTTACCACAAAAAAGCTTCATTTACGGTCTATAATTCACGAACTATTATGGTTTTTGAAAGGTGAAACCAATGTACAATACCTTAATGACAATAAAGTGAGCATCTGGGATGAATGGGCTGATGAAAGCGGAGATTTAGGTCCGATTTATGGCTATCAATGGCGTAAATGGAAATCGAATGAAGGAAATGTAATTGATCAGATTTCAGAAGTTGTAGAAGCATTGAAGAAAAATCCCGATTCGCGTCGTCATATTGTAAGTGCCTGGAATGTTGGTGAAATAGAAAAAATGGCTTTACCTCCCTGTCATGTGATGTTTCAGTTTTATGTGGCTAATGGAAAGCTATCCTGTCAATTATATCAGCGAAGTGCAGATATTTTTCTGGGAGTACCTTTTAATATTGCTTCTTATGCATTATTATTGCAAATGATGGCGCAGGTTACAGGTTATAAAGCCTTTGAATTTATTCACACCTTAGGCGATGCCCATATTTATGTGAATCATACCGAACAGGTTAAAACTCAATTGGAACGCGAACCACGCAAACTTCCTAAAATGCTTATTAATCCGGAAGTAAAAAGTATTTTCGATTTCAAGTTTGAAGATTTTCAATTGACAGAATATGATCCACACCCACATATTAAAGGAGATATAGCAATTTAAGCTATCTCTTACAATAAATTAAATAGAAGTTTTAAAAAGGAATATTTTTTTATCTGTATTCCACTTTTATATTAATAACTAAAAAATGCAAATAAAAAGGAAGCCGGAGTGGCTTAAGATACGCTTATCAAAAGGCGATGATTATCTTAAAGTTAAAGAAATTGTAAAGGAACATGATTTACACACCATTTGTCAGAGTGGTGATTGTCCGAATATGGGCGAATGCTGGAGTAAAGGAACTGCTACTTTTATGATTCTGGGAAATATTTGTACCCGCAATTGTAAATTTTGCAACGTTCCGACAGGAAAACCATTACTTCCGGATGTAAATGAACCCATAAAGATTGCAAATTCAATCCGTTTGATGAAACTGAAACATTGCGTAATAACATCGGTTGATCGTGATGATTTACCCGATTTTGGTTCTGCACATTGGGCAAAAACAATTAGTAAAGTAAAGGAAATTAATCCTATAACAACCATTGAAGTACTCATACCGGATTTTCAGGGAAATAAAGAATGTATCCAAAGGGTTATGGATGCCAAGCCTGAAATCATTTCTCATAATCTGGAAACAGTAGAACGATTAACTCCTGTGATAAGGAGCAAAGCTCAATATCACTTAAGCCTGGAAGTGCTCAAATATATTGCTTCTGGAGGAATAAGAGCAAAATCAGGCATAATGCTTGGCTTGGGCGAAACGGAAGAAGAAATAATTAAGGTAATGGATGATTTACTGGCAGTTGGATGCAAAATTATAACTATAGGTCAGTATTTGCAGCCTTCAAGACAGAATTATCCGGTTGAAGAATATATTACACCCGAAAAGTTTGAATTTTATCGTTTAAAGGCTTTGGAAAAAGGTTTTGATTATGCAGAAAGTGCACCTTTGGTCAGATCTTCTTATCATGCAGAAAACCAAGTTTAAAAAATAAAACAGGAATTAATTTAACTCAAAAATTTTTATGTCGAAACAAACGAAGTTTCATTCATTAGGAATAATAGATTATAAAGAATGTTGGGATTATCAGGAAAGTCTTTTTAATGAAATTCTTTTTCAAAAACGTGAAGAAAAAACAGATATACTTAATCATTTGATATTCTGCGAACATCCACACGTTTATACGTTGGGAAAAAGTGGTTCGGAAGATAATATGCTGATAAATTATATTCAGCTACAGGCAAAAAATGCTACTTTTCACAAAATCAATCGCGGAGGAGATATTACTTATCATGGTCCCGGACAATTGGTTGGCTATCCTATTCTTAATCTTACAGCTTTTAATCTGGGAGTCAAGGATTATATTTACAGCCTTGAAGAAGCAATCATCATTACCTTAAAACATTTTAATATAAATGCAACCCGATTAGAAGGTGCAATCGGTGTTTGGCTGGATGTTGATAATCCTAAGAAAGTGAGAAAGATATGTGCTATTGGTGTTCGTACAAGCCATTGGGTGAGTATGCATGGTTTTGCATTTAATATTAATACCGATCTTGATTATTTCAAACATATCAACCCTTGTGGATTTACTGATAAAGCTGTTACTTCATTAGAAAAAGAAATGGGAACAAAACAGGATTTTGAATATGTAAGTAAGATTGTTAAAGAAAGTTTGCAGAAAATAGTTGGATTTATTTATGAATAATCGAAATTAAACTCCAGATAAAAGTGAAACAAAAATGATTATTTTTGCAAATCATTAAACCATTAAAAACATGAGTAAACAAATATCAATAATAGTTGCTATTGCAGCAAACAATGCTATCGGGAAAGACAATGATTTGTTATGGCATCTTTCGGGAGATCTCAAAAGGTTTAAAGAACTAACAACCGGACATACCATTGTTATGGGAAAAAGAACTTTCGAGAGTTTACCTGTTCGTCCGCTTCCTAACAGACGAAGTATTGTAATAACAGATATTGAAGGAGAGCAAATTGCAGGTTGTGTAATGGCATATAGCATTGAAGATGCTATTGCAAAGTTTGATATTGCTGATGAAAATTTTATTATTGGTGGAGGCTCAGTTTACAGACAGTTTATGCCAATTGCTGATAAACTTTATCTAACTATAGTGCATAAGAATTTTGATGCAGATACTTTTTATCCTGAAATAAATTTTGACGAATGGCAAGCAATTGAAAAACAAGAAAATATTTTGGATGAAAAGAGTGGCTTAACTTATTCTTATCTGATTTATAAAAGGAAATAAGTTTATTTAAATACCTAAAACCCCGCATAGATTTTTATTAGTATTTTATTAATAAAAAGTTGAAAATCTTTGTCTTCTTATGATTATTTTTAAGAATCAGGTAATTCGTGGACAATAAAAAAACCTTCGGATTTAATGATATAATTTAAAAAAATCCACAGCACCTCTCAAATCCTTGGCTTTCTTTTCAAATTCTTCCGAATTGGAAAAAACCTGCTGTGCAAATGCTGCATTTTGCTGAACAATCTGACTTAAACGCTGAATGGCAATATTTATTTGTTCCACTCCTAATGATTGCTCCGATGAGGTTTCTGCAATTTCCCTAATAAACATCATCGATTGCTCAATCTGAGGAAACAGCTGAACCATCAGATTTTTAGATTCATTATTTACGGCAATGCTTTCTTTGGAAATAATACTGATTTCATCAGCAGCTTTTTTACTTTTTTCGGCAAGTTTGCGTACTTCAGCTGCCACAACCGCAAAACCTCTGCCATGTTCACCGGCTCTTGCTGCTTCAACAGCTGCATTTAATGCAAGGAAATTGGTTTGAAAAGCTATTTCGTTGATAATATTGATTTTCTCAGAAATCTTTTGCGAAGTTTCCATGCTGTTAATTGTAGCCTGAGCAAATTTTTTCATGCTTTCTGTAATACTTTGCGAATATTTTCCGCTTTCAGCAGCATTATATGAGCTTTGATCAATCTTTGCAGACATTTCCTGCATTGTTGATAATACTTCTTGAACTGATGAAGCTTGCGAATTTGCACCATCAGACAATTGTTCGGCACCATTTTTTATTTCCTCACCCGAAACTTCTAATTCACCGGCACATAAATTTATACTCTTGATGATAGATTTGAGTTTTTCAACCATTTCATTTAATGCTTCAACCATTTTACCTATTTCATCCTTGGAATTAAATTCGAGTTTTTCATTCAAATTACCTGAAGCTATGGTGTTTGCAAAATTGATGTTTTTGATTATTGGGTTACTTATATATTGGGAAACCCAGTAAACAATAAGGCAGATGATTATAATTCCAATTAATCCGAAAATAAGAATACTAATGAGTAATTTATCAGTTTTAGCCATAGCTTCATCTTTTGGAACTACCATGCAATAAGCCCATGGTGTTTGAGTTTTTCCTATCGTAAATGGTTGATAAACATAAATCACCTCTTTTTTCAGATACTCATCATAACCTTCCTCACTAAATGATTTACCGTTTTTAATCTTTTCAATAAGCGAAGTATCCTTTATTGACATTCCTGCAAACTTATTTTCAGGATGGCTTACATAAAATCCTCCCTGAGAAATTATTGTTCCGTAACCACTCTCATATAACTTCACTTTTGAATTGATTTTCTGAAGCTCCACAAAATCAATGTCAACTCCAACAACACCCAAAGCAATGTTGTTCTCAATTACAGGAACAACAATACTGGTTTCAAAAAAGCTATCTTTAACAGCATCAAGAGAACCATAAGCATACATATAGGGGTCGGTTATTACTTCAGTCATTTTTTGCATGGGTTCGGTATAGAAACTCTCCTGATATTCATCTGTTGCATTACCTTCAACATATTCATTGGCAATACCCGTTTTGTATCTTACCATACCCGTATTAAATCTTCCGGTTTTATCATAAATAGTAGTGTTTAGGTATAACGAATCTCTGCCATCAAGTAAATTAGCTTCAAACATTGTCCAAACCGAAAGAAAATTCTCATTGGATTCTAAAGCAACTTTTTGTAATTCAAGGTAATAATTTCTGTTATAATTATTCATCCTTTTCAGGGTTAGAATATTATTTGCATAAGTAGTTGCAACATTACTGGCTGATTGTAAATATGATTTAGAATTATAAGCAGATTCCTTAGCTTTAACACTTGCTAATTCATAAGCATCTGTTTTTGCAGACTTTATGCTGTTATCAGCAATAAAAACCAATGTTATTGAATAAGTAAGAATTGACGAAATTCCTATCCATATTAACATTTTTTGCTTAATACTCATAGTCTGTTTTATGATAATTTAAA
>CAZYEM010000162.1:0-9497 GCA_964646395.1 uncultured Bacteroides sp. | reverse complement strand
TTTATTCTTATGGAAGTGCAGCTGTTACTAAAAAAGGAATAGAAATTATCGGTAATGATATTCAAAATTTCTATTATTATGGAATCTACTGTTATTATAATGATAGCACTTCTGTAATAAAAAATAAAGTAACTTCATCAACTTCTGCATCTGCCTATGTTTATGGTATCTGGATGTATTATTGTAATAATAATATTAAAGTTAACTATAACAAAGTTGCATTAACAACAACAGCTTTATATAAATATGGTATTCTATTACAAAACTGTATTGCTACCGATACAACTAAAGGTATTGTTGCCAATAACTTTTCTTCAGTTCTTAATGGAGGTACTTATGCTTATGGTATAAGATTATATACCTGTACTAATTTTGATGTTGTATTTAATTCAGCCATTACTAATGGTACAAGTACTACAGATACCAGAGCTTTAAATATAACCAGTGCAAGTACTAAAATCAGATTATTCAATAATAATTTGCAAAGTAATCTTCACCCATTTCACATTGAATCAAACTCATCTATTACAGCATCAGATAATAACAATATTTATGCTACTGGTACTGCATTTGCTATATGGAATGGAAGTCCTTATGCTAATTTAGCAGCTTTAAAAGCAGCTTCTTTAAAGGATTCGAATTCAGTCTCAATTAATCCTTTATTTATTTCTAATACCGATCTTCATATTTTAACTACTTTATTGGCTCAAAAGGGAAGACCAATTGCTGGTATTGTTGATGATATAGATGGTACTTTAAGAAATACGACAGCTCCTGCAATTGGTGCTCATGAAGTACAATTAATTGCAAATGATGCCGGTGTAACTTTTATTGCTCAGCCAGGTGCAATTGAAACTGAAGGATCTACATTACCTGTAAAAGTAGCAATAATGAACTTTGGAACAAGTCCTATTACCTCAATGCAGGTTAGCTATAAAATTGGAAACGGAACTCCTGTCGTATATCAATATTCAGGTAATCTGGTTTCATTAGCCACTGATACTGTTTATTTCCCATATATGGTAGTTCCAGCCGGTAATCAGACTATTTGTGCTTACACTACTTTAACAGGGGATATAAATAGTTTCAATGATCAAACCTGTAAAAATTTCTTTGGTACACCGCTTTACGATGCTCAAATGGTTAGAGTTCTTCCTTTAGCTGAAGGATGTGGTTTGACAACGGATACAGTTATTGTATTAATTAAAAACAAGGGTATTAATGCAATAAACAATGGTTTCTTTGTTAATTATCAAAGATTAGGTGAACCAAATGTAACTACAGAATATGTTACAACTACAATTAATCCAAATGATAGTTTATATTATGCATTTAATACTCCTTTGGATTTATCTGTTACAACACTTGATTCTAATTATCATATCCAAGCATGGGTTATATTGTCACAGGATAATATTCCTGGTAACGATACTGCATTCAGAGATGCAAAATCATTGCATACTCCACCAGATCCTTTGGTAAATAATATTAGTATTCCTTTTGGAACAAGTGCTAATTTAGTTGCAACATCAATAACTAACGATCCATTGTATTGGTATGATGTACCTGCTGCAGGAACTTCAATATTTAACGGAGCAAATTATATTTCTCCATATTTATATGCTACTGATACATTCTATGTTGAAGCAAAAACAGGATTCTCAGCAAATGTTACTATTACTGGTGGAGTTACTCAAACTACCCAGGGATGGCCATTCTATACTTTCTATATGGATTCTCGTACAGAAATGCTTTATAAAGCAGCTGAACTTGCAGCTCAGAATTTAGTGGCAGGAAGTATCACTTCAATCGCATTTGACATTAACTCAGTTGGATCTCCTGTAATGAATGGATTCAATATTAAAATGCAGAACTATACACCAAATACATTAACTGGATTTAATTCAGCTGGTTGGACTACTGTTTATTCAGGTTCTTATGCTCCTCCTGCAACAGGTTGGCAAGCTATTCAGTTGCAAACTCCTTTTAATTGGGATGGTGTAAGCAATGTATTGATTAGTATATGTTTTGATAATTCTTCTTATACAACGAATTCACTTGTTAATTCAAGTAATGTTCCTGGATGTGTATACCATGCTCATAATGATTTATCAGCTGGAAACGGTTGTACAGATATTGTGTCAGGTTCAGTTTATGCTGATCGTCCTAATATCAAATTAATAGCTAATGTTGCCGGTTGTGCGAGTCAAAGAATACCTGCAATTGTAAATGTTGGACCTCAGTCTCCTAAAGATGCTGGTGTTATTGAAATTGTTACTCCTTCAACAGCAGTTAATTTAACTAACCATGAAACTGTTATGGTTAAAATTAAGAATTTCGGTTCTACACCTATTTATGGATTAACCATGAAATACAAAGTTGATAATAACATTGCTGTTTCTCAAATTCTTACTGATACAATTCCAGCAAATGATACCATTGAAAAATCATTCACAGTATTGGCTGATTTAAGTTCAAGTACTCAACCATAAACATTTGTATTAAAAGCATGGACTGCTTTAACCAATGATGCTACTGCTTTAAATGACACCTGTAAAAAAACAGTTATTAACAAACTACCTGTTTACTGTCCATCTTCAGCTACTTATACCGGTGATATGGATCTGGTTAATGTAACTTTAGGTAATATCAATAACACTTCAGTACCAATAGGAAGTTTGTACACTGATTTTACATCAGTTCCATCAACAAATCTACAACCAGGTATGACTTATCCATTATCAATTAGTTCCAATTTTGTACCACCAAGTACTTATTCTTACGCTGCTTGGGTAAATGTATTTATTGATTTTAATCGCGATGGTGTTTTTGACACAACTATTGCAAGTGGAGAAAGAGCTTATGCTGGTAGTTCTTCATCGTTCAATACTGTAACTGGAAATATTACTGTTCCTTTCATGGCTAGTCCCGGATTAACAAGAATGAGGGTTGTTTTAAATGAAAATGGTAATGTTAATAATACAGGTCCATGTGGTTTCTATTTATGGGGTGAAACGGAAGATTATACCGTTAATATTATTCCTCCTATTCCTCATGATGCAGGTATTGCTCAAATGAGTAATATGGGAACTTATTTGCCATATTATTCTTCTAACAGTCAGCAACCACAATTCTTTATCAGAAATTATGGTAGTGATTTATTGTCAAATGCCACAGTTAAAGTGAATATTAATGGGACTATTAATTCTCATAATTATGCACCTGCAATTCCTTTAATTTCTTTAGGAATGGATTCATTAACTGATAATATGACAATTCAATTCGGATTGAATCATATTAAGGCTTACACTGAATTAGCCGGTGATACTAATTATATGAATGATACAATTCATAAGACTGTATTTAAGGAATTTGCAACTACTCCTCCTTATTTCGATAATTTCGAAACAAATGAGTATTTCTATGCTATTGATACTATGGAATATGGTTATCCAATGAACAATTTATGGAAACAAGGTATTCCTAATCCTAATATTGTTCCTCCAGCTCCAAGTGCATCAAAAGTATGGGCAACTAATCTGGATACAAATTATACAGCAAATAACACAAGTTATTTATATTCACCAGTATTCCTTATTAATCCTATGCAAGCAGATTCATTGAAATTCTGGCAATTCCGTCAAATGGGAGCCGGAGCAACAGCTCAATTGCAATACAAAAGTACTTCTGGTTCATGGATTCCATTAGGCAGTTTCAATGATGTTAATGCAACTAATTGGTATAATGATTCTTTAGGTGGAATTTGGAAAAACAATACAAGTGGCTGGATTAAATCTACTTATAAATTAAGTAATCTAACTAATCTAGGCTCAACAGTTCAATTCCGTTTTGTATTTAAAGCAATAAATGCAACTCCATTACAATATGGATGGGCTATAGATAATTTTGAAATGACTTTATTGCCTTTACCAAATGATGCCGGTGTTGTTAATATCATAACACCTACTGCTACATCTTCAGTTGGTGATAGTGTTTTAGTTAAAGTTACAGTTAAAAACTTTGGTACAGATCCATTAACCAATATCCCTGTTAAATATAAAGCCAGTACAGGTAGTGCTGTTGTTTCAGGTGTAATTGCAGGACCTTTAGCCTCAGGTGCTTCTGTTGATTATCAATTTACTCAGAAATATGCTGTAGGTATTTCAAGTTATAGTATTTGTGCTTATACAAATGTAACTGGTGATATTTATATACAAAATGATACATCATGTAAATCAGTAAATGTAATTCCTGCTTTAATTGATGTTGGGATTACTGAAATTATTGATCCAACAGCAGTTGTTGTTTCTGGTCAGGTAATTTATCCTAAAGTTAAAATCAAAAACTTTGGATCTAATCCTCAAACATCAATTCCTCTTTCTTATCAAAGAGGTACTGCAACTCCGGTTACAGGAACATGGACTGGTGCTGCTTTAAACTTAGGTGATGAAGTTATTTATACTTTTGCTACTCCTTTTAATGTACCTATTGGAACTTCATTTGCATTCTCATCATTTACAACTTTAGCAAACGATGCTTATTCTCCAAATAATAAGGTAAGTAAATCTGTGCTAATTTGTAATGTAACTGCTCCGGCTTCAATTGTTGGAACTGCAAATCCTGATTTCGGTCAAACTGGTGTTCAATATACAGCTGATAGCGTTCCTAATGCTACTTCTTACAATTGGACTTATACAGGAACAGGTTATACTATTAATGGTAATGGTAGCAGATTTATTACAATTGATTTTGCTTCTAATGCTACTACTGGTCAGTTATCAGTTACAGCTTCAAGTGCTATTTGTACAAGCGATCCTACTAATTTCTCAGTAACTGTTGGTGTAAACGAAATAGATGGAAGCAATTTCTGGCTTGGTCAGAATATGCCAAACCCAACTACTGGTTTAACAAATATTGCTTATAGCTTACCAAGTGCTGGAGAAATAAGATTTAACATAGTAAATCTATATGGTCAATCTGTTTATACATTCCGTAATGTTATGGAAAGTGGAAGACATTTGATTGATTTGAATGTTAATGATTTGTCTGCCGGAGTTTATTACTATACCATTGAATTTAAAGGCAAACGCCTGGTTAAGAAAATGGTCGTTAATAAATAGTTTTATAATCTAAATATCATTAATAAAGGCAGCTTAACGGCTGCCTTTATTGTTTGAAAATATTAATGAAAAAAGTTTTGTACATTTCAGAAAAAATAGTAATTTTGCAGTCCTTTAAAAAATAAAGTATTTATTTGCTTTTTTGTAATTAAAAGGATTTCATAATGATTATTCTCTCATTTTATTGGGAATGTATAAATAAAAATAATATTTAGCGATGAAAAGAACATTTCAACCATCAGTCAGAAAAAGAAGAAACAAACATGGTTTCAGAGAAAGAATGGCTTCTGCTAACGGCCGTAAAGTTTTAGCTGCAAGAAGAGCTAAAGGAAGAAAAAAATTGACCGTTTCTGACGAAAAAGGCGACAAAAGACATTAATATTTAGTAGGTTTATAAAACTTTCTAAATTTAAATTTTTCAAATAACAGTGTAATTTTTTATTACTCTGTTATTTTTTTTGTACTAATGGGAAAAATACGGAAGTTTTTTTACTGTATTCAATGAATTCTGGATTATCCTTGTATTTTTCTTCCAACATCGGTACACCTGATACATATCTTAATAATAATGTACTTATTAAAGGACTTATTAATAGATAAATATCTCCTATGTTTTTCAATGCAGAAATTCCCAATCCCCACCAAAGTAATGCTTCACCAAAGTAATTCGGATGACGTGAATATTTCCATAATCCTATGGTTATAATTTTGCCTTTATTACTTTTATTTTTCTTGAAAATATGAAGTTGATAGTCAGAAATAGTTTCGAAAATGAAACCAAAAAGGAAAATGCTCATTCCGATAATGAAAAAAATAGAAAATTCGTTTATAGATGAATAATTGAATTTTATAATTGGTATTGAAATTAACCACATAATAAAACCTTGTAACATAAATATTTGTAAGAAACTCCTTAAATAAAAATGTTTCCATGTTTTCCTCCAGTTTTGATATCTGAAATCTTCTTCTTTGTTATGATTTCTGATTAAAATATGTAAGCTTAATCTTAAACCCCATAATATGACAGAAACATTAAAAAGAGTGGTTGCTAAATTATCGGAAATTTTAAAATTGCTAGAAAAAAGCATAATTAAAATAAATCCCAATCCCCAGAATATATCAACGATTGAATTGTTTTTTAGCAAAATTGCAATTATAAATATCAAAGTCATATATCCTGCTATCAATAAACCTGTTTCTAAAAATAATTGTATCATAGTTGTTCATTTTTGTAATAAACAATTTATTTGCTAATTGTATTTTCACAACTATTTTTTTATTAGATTTAATAATACATTTCATAGAATTTATAGTAAAAAGAAAAGAGGCTGATTTTTTGAAATTAGCCTCTTTAATAGTTTTTAAAAGAAAATATGGTTATTTTAAACCTCTTCTTTTAAGTAAAGGTTCAATAGAAGGTTCCTGACCGCGAAACTTTTTATACTGAATCATACCTTCATCATCTCCACATTCCTGTAAGCAATTTTTGCGAAATTTGGATGCAAGATCTTTATTATAGATATCGCCAGAAGTTTTAAAAGCATTAAAAGCATCTGCATCAAGAACGCCTGCCCATAAATAAACGTAATAACCAGCACTATAGCCACCATCCCAAATATGAGAAAAATATGTAGTTCTGTAACGTGGTAAAATTTCTGGAATTAGCCCAATTTTTGCCATTGCTGATTTTTCAAATTCTTCAACATTAATTTCTTTTGTTTCACTCAAATTGTGATAATCTAAATCTAATAAGGATGCTGCAATATATTCAACAGTTTCAAAACCTTGATTAAATTGTCCACTCTTTTGTATTTTCTCAATTAATTTTTCAGGAATAGCTTCACCGGTTTTGTAATGCTTTGCATAACTTCTTAATACATCAGCTTCTCCAGCCCAGTTTTCCATTACTTGTGATGGTAATTCAACATAGTCTCTTGGAACATTTCCGGCCGTACGGTTATATTTTCCTTCAGTAAAAAGAGCATGTAATCCATGACCAAATTCATGGAAAAGTGTTGTAGTTTCATCCCATGTTAGTAAAGAAGGAATTTCTCCATTTGGTTTAGTAAAATTACATACAATCGATACAACAGGTGTGATTTTTTTACCATTTTCCCATCCTGCATTACGAAAACTGGTGCACCAGGCACCTCCTCGTTTCGATTCTCGTGGATAATAATCCATATATAAAATACCTATATGTTTACCATCAGACTCCTTTGCTTCATAAACTTCAACATCAGGGTTGTAAACAGGCATATCCTTTAGTTTTTCAAAAGTAATTCCATATAATTTATTAGCGGTCAGAAACATCCCTTCTCTTACATTCGATAGGCTAAAGTATGGTTTCATTTCATTTTCATCAAGATCGTATTTTTCTTTACGAACTTTCTCAGCATAATACCACCAATCCCAAGGTTGTAATTTAAATTTTCCACCTTCTTTATCAATAATTTTTTGCATTTCTACAACTTCTTTTTTAGCAACTGGTAAAGCAGCATTCCAAAGTTTCATAAGGAATTGATTAACTGCCTCAGGAGTTTTTGCCATATTATCATCAATTACATAAGATGCATAGTTGTTGAAACCTAGTAATTGAGCTTTTTTAACTCGTAAATTTGCTATTTTAGCTACAATATCTTTGTTGTCGAATTTGTTGCTATTATTTGCTTTCATGAAATAACCGCGATAGAGTTTTTCGCGGAGTTCACGATTTTTAGCATATTGCAAAAAAGGAATCAAACTTGGTTTGTCTAAAGTAAATAACCATTTACCGTTTAACTTTTTTTCTGAAGCTGCTGTTGATGCTCCATCAATTGCACCTTGTGGTAAACCTTCAAGATCTTCTTTTTTATCTATAACCAATTGGAAATTTTTATTAGTTTCAGCTAAAAGATTTTTCCCAAAATCTAATCCTAAGGTTGATAATTCAGAATTTATTTTCTTTAATTCTTCTTGTTTCTCTTTCGAAAGATTAGCACCCATACGCTCAAAATCATGAAAATATTTTTCTACAACTCTCATTTGTTGAGCATCTAAATTTATTTCATTTCTTTTTTCATAAACTGTTTTTATTTTTTTGAATAATTTTTCGTTCATAATTATTTCATCTCCATGAACCGAAAGCAAAGGATTTATTTCACTTGCTATAGCTTGCATTTTTTCATTAGAAGAAGATTCTGTTAGATTAAAAAATACGTTACTTACATTTGCAAGAAATTTTCCTGATTTGTCGTAAGCTAAAATAGTATTTTCAAAATCTGGTTCTGCTGTATTATTGATAATTGAATCAATTTCAGCATTGTGTCGTTTCATGCCTTCCAAAAAAGCTGGCATATAATGTGAAGTATCTATTTTGTCAAATGGAGGAACTTCAAAAGGGGTGTTGTAAACCGAAAAGAATGGATTATCCGTTTCTTTTTGTTTGTTGTTGTTTTTGCATGCACCTAAAAAAATTAGTGCAATTGCCATTAAAATAACGGTTTTTTTATACATGTTATAATTGATTATTAATTAAATAAATATTATTGTAATCAGATGGTAAAAATATGAAAAATATTAATTGAATCTAAATAAATTCAATTAAATTATTAAGATTTGTTAATCAACAAATTATTATAAAATAAAAAGTTGATATTACCTCCTATCAGGTTATTTTCTATTCCAATTTATCGTTTAAAGATTTAAATCCTTGTCCTATAATTTCATTTGCATTTATTACTGTTAAGAATGCATTTGGGTCAATTTCGTGAATATAGCTTTCTAACATAGCTAATTCCCTGCGGTTTACAACTGTAAAAATAATTTGTTTCTCAGCACCGTTATACATACCTTTTCCTGCAATAATAGTTCCTCCTCTATGGAGATCGTTTAAAATCTTGCTTCTAATTTCTTCATATTTGTCAGAAATAATAAAAAGAGTTTTATCATAACTTATACCTTGCAAAACAACATCAACAACTTTACTGAGTACAAAAATTGTAATCCATGAATATAATGGAATACGCCAATCTCCAAATGCAATTAATCCGGAAATTACTATTGTTGAATCTACAATTATTATAGATTGTCCTATAGGGAGTTTTGTATATTTAGAAACAATCATAGAAATAACATCAGAACCTCCACTTGTTGCTTTGGCTTTAAATATTAATCCAACGCCGAATCCAATCACTAAACCACCGAAAACACATGAAAGTAAGATGTCCTCACCTAATTGCAATGGATCTTTTCCGAAGAACAAAGAAAGAGAATCAACAAAAATTGCAGTTAGTACAAAAGCTACAACAGTTTTGACACCAAATCGTGGCCCTAATATCTTAATTCCGATAATTGTTAAAGGTATATTGAAACAAAGAGCAATAATACCAACTGGTA
>CAZYEM010000161.1:0-9619 GCA_964646395.1 uncultured Bacteroides sp. | reverse complement strand
GAATGCTATAATTTCTATTCAACTGCTGGAATAGAAATATTTTCTATTCCAATGAACTGATTTTGAGTTGATTTATAACTCTTCGTCGGGATGAGAAGATTCGAACTTCCGACCCCCACGTCCCGAACGTGGTACGCTACCAACTGCGCTACATCCCGAATAAAAAAAAGTCTCCCCGGCGGGAATCGAACCCACGACCCATTGATTAAGAGTCAATTGCTCTACCAGCTGAGCTACGGAGAGAGGTTTTGTATTTGGGATTGCAAAAATAGTAAAACTTTTTATGATAGCTTACTTTTTTTTAATATCTTTTACTAAAATTTAAAAGAAACCTTTTATTTGATTATCTTTGCACGCTTAAAAGTGTTTAAACATACTAACTTTTAAGTAAAATGAGTGAACAAATCAAACATGAGTGCGGTATTGCATTTATCCGTTTATTAAAACCTGCAGAATATTACCATTCAAAATATGGCACATCGCTATACGGCTTAAACAAGCTTTATTTATTAATGGAAAAGCAACACAACAGAGGTCAGGATGGTGCTGGTCTTGCTAATATTAAGTTTGGAATTAAACCCGGAAATGAATATATCCATATTGCCCGTTCAAATAATGAAAGTCCTATTAAAGATCTTTTTGGACAAATTTACAGCAAAATAAAGAAAATTGAAGAAAAAAATCCGGATTTACTTAGCGATGTAAACTGGATGAAGGAAAACGCCGATTTTTCAGGGGAACTATTTTTAGGTCACTTACGTTATGGAACTTTTGGAAAAAATAGCATTGAAAATATTCACCCATTTGTTCGTGAGAATAACTGGATGTCGAGAAATCTTGTAATTGCTGGAAATTTCAATCTTACCAATGTAGATGAACTTTTCAACAAATTGGTTAGATTAGGACAACATCCTCTTCAAACAAATGATACAGTTACTATTTTAGAAAAAATCGGTAAATTTCTGGATGATGAAAACGAAGAGTTATTCCGTAAATATAAAGCTGAAGGAAAGTCAAATCGTGAAATTTCCGATTTAATTGCCAAAAACATTAACATTCAAAAAATACTTCACCGTGCATCAAAATATTGGGATGGTGGATATGTAATTGCCGGATTGCTTGGCCATGGCGATGCTTTTATAATGCGTGATCCTTGTGGTATTCGTCCGGCTTTCTATTATCAGGATGATGAAGTTGTAGTTGTTACCTCTGAACGTCCTGTTATCCAAACGGCATTTAATGTCCCTTTTGAATCGATTAAACCAATATCTCCCGGTCATGCTTTAGTTATAAAAAAAGATGGAAAAGTAGAAGAAGTTTTATTTAAACAACCTTCTACTGAACGTAAATCATGTTCATTCGAAAGAATTTATTTTTCGAGAGGTACTGATGCAAAAATATATCAGGAAAGAAAACAATTAGGAAGATTATTAACCAATTCAATATTAAAAACAATTAATTACGATTTGGAAAATACTGTTTTTTCATATATTCCAAACACAGCTTCTGTAGCTTTCAGAGGATTAGTAGAAGGATTAAATGATTTTTGCAGAGGAATTCATAAAGAGAAAATTTTGGAATTAGGGATTAATGTAACTTCCGAAAAATTAGATAAAATATTAAGTATTCGTCCTCGCATTGAGACCATTGCAGTTAAAGATGTAAAACTCAGAACTTTTATAACCCAGGATAAACAAAGAGACGATCTGGTAGCCCATGTGTATGATGTTACTTATGGTACAGTTCGCAGAGGAATCGACAATCTGGTTGTAATGGATGATTCGATTGTTAGAGGTACCACACTTAAACAAAGTATTATAAGAATGCTTGACAGATTGGGTCCTAAAAAAATCATTATTGTTTCATCAGCACCACAAATAAGATACCCTGATTGTTATGGTATTGACATGGCAAAACTAAGCGATTTCATCGCTTTTAAAGCTGTAATAGAACTATTGAAGGACACTAAACAAACTCATATTATTAATGAAGTTTATAAAAAATCAAAAACTCAGGAAAATTTCCCAAAAGAGGAGATAGTTAACTATGTGAGAGATATTTACAAACCTTTTACCATTGAACAGATTTCTCAAAAAATAAGTGAACTAATTACCCCTGAGGATGCTCAATCAAAAGTTCAGATTGTTTATCAAACTATTGAAGATTTGCATGATGCATGCCCCGAAGACAAAGGTGACTGGTATTTTACAGGGAAATACCCAACTCCGGGAGGAAATAAAGTAGTAAATAAATCTTTCATCAATTACATTGAAGGCAAAAACGAGAGGGCTTACTAAGCTATCCCTTTTTTGCAAATAAATTACTTAAACGAATTACATTTAATCAATAAATTTCAGATATTTAAAACATTATATACTTTAGGAAATTAGCTTTTGTTTAATCTTAAAATGATTGATTAATTTGTATTTTTGTCAAAAAAACAAAAACATGACTTTTTTAAAACTAATTCGTTGGCAAAACCTGATAATTATTGCACTAACGCAATATTTAGTCAGACACTTTCTGATTGAACCTTTTTATAAAATACAACATATTTCATTGCAGATGAATCAATTTGACTTTGCAATATTTGTTTTTACTATCGTTTTGGTTTCAGGTGCAGGTTATATTATAAACGATATTTTTGATGTTAATATTGATCGTATCAATAAACCTGATAAATTAATTATTGGCAATACTATTTCAGAAAAGAATGCATATCTTTATTATTATATTATGAATGGTATTGCCGTTTTAACGGGACTTTACATTGGTATAAAAACAGGTTCTTTTAATTTGGGATTAATATTTATGGTTCCTATAGCTGTATTTTATTTTTATTCATTAAAATATAAAAGGTTATTTCTTTGGGGAAATCTTGTTATTTCATTAATGACAGGGTTTTTAGTAATTGTTGTCTGGGTATTTGAATTTTTGATAATCAGAAAAAACGGTATCGCCTTTACTGAAGGCAGGCATGCTTATTGGGTAATAACTTATTTCGTTTTGGCTTATGCTCTTTTTGCTTTTTTAATAACACTTATAAGAGAATTTGTAAAAGATATGGAAGATATGGAAGGGGACTCAAAATGGGGTTGTACTACATTACCTGTTGTTGTAGGTATTGAAAATGCAAAAAAAATAACTGTTTTGCTCTCTTTTTCAGGGATTTTATTAGTTGTTTTTTTTCAGATCAAACTAAAAAACATAGGATTAGGCTATTTAGCAGCATTATTAATGATAGCAGTTCAAATCCCTTTTGCATACTTAGCATTTAAAATATGGAAGGCTAAAGAAAAAGCAGACTTTCATTACGTAAGCAATATTGCCAAAATAGTAATGGTTTTTGGAATTCTCACAATGTTAGGTGTTTATTTTAGTTTGCAAGCATGATAAATTTAGAAAAATACAGTATTATTTTGGCTTCCCAATCGCCTCGCAGACAGCAATTATTAAAAGATATGGGGTTTAAGTTTCGGGTAATAGTTTCCGATATTGAAGAAATCTATCCCAATAATTTATCGATAAGAGAAATACCTGTTTATCTTGCTGAATTAAAGGCTAAATCTCTCTCAAACAAACTGGAGGACAATGAACTTATAATTTCAGCTGATACTATTGTAGCTATTGACAATCATGTTCTTGGAAAGCCTATTGATGAAGCAGATGCATTTAAGATTTTAAAAATGATTTCAGGAAAAATGCATCAGGTTATTACAGGAGTTTGTTTGAAAAGCAATTCAAAACAAAAATCTTTATTTGCAGAAAGCAATGTGTTTTTCAGAACATTAACTGATGAAGAAATTAATTATTACATCAGAAATTTCCGACCTTTCGATAAAGCAGGTGCTTATGGCATACAGGAATGGATTGGATATATTGGTATTGAACGTATTGAAGGTTCATATTTTAATGTAATGGGGTTACCAACACAAATGCTATATAAAGAATTAGTGAATTTCTAAAGTTGATTTCAACATATTGATTCCAGATAATTAAGTGTTTCAGGACCTTCGTTAAACAGTAAATCAATAATGCTCAGATTTGGAATAAAACCATATTTTTCTTCAAAAACCTGATAGTAATGAGAAAATTGTAAAACTTCATCTTTTTTTGGAGAAAATTTAAACCTTAAATCATTTTCTTCATTTTGGATAGTTAAAAAATCAGCTGAAAAACTGATTTCTATTTTTAAACCTATTTTTTTCAACAGAAAACTCAGCAATTCAGTATTGAATTCCAGCAAATTATTGTAAACTTTCTGATAAAAATTTTCCAGGTCATCGCGATAATACAGAAAAAAAGGTGATTTGTTATAAGCCGATTCAATAGCTCTCCAATGATTTATTTGCCAATTATTTACATTAGAAATCTGTACATTTTTAATCTTAGTATGGTTTCCGTCCGTTTTGATTACCGGAATACTTAAAGGCAGAACTCCGTTTGCTGATAAAATATGGCAACGATTTCTGTAAGTCTGCTTTATGTAATTTTCGTTCTGCTCAACAGTAATTCTTTTTGTTTCTAATATTGATACAAAAAAAGCGATTGGTGGTAAATATGCAGTTGAAACAATCTGTTCGTTCATTTAAGTGATTTTCTTTTGCAAAAATACAAATTAAATGAAAATACAGTAAACTGATATCAGTAAAATAAGCAATTCAACTGAAAACAAATATCTTAAACAAATAAAGATATAACAATCTATTCAACTTATAAACTTTATGAACACTAATATTTCCAAATTCACTATTTTTGTAAAAATTTTCAATTTTAATTAAGTCTTTTTCAATGAGCGAAATATTTTCATTACATGCAATTTCTCCGGTTGATGGTAGGTATCATAAACAAACACAGGAACTTTCTGCTTTTTTTTCAGAAAAATCCCTGATAAAATACAGAATACTGGTTGAGGTAGAATATTTTATTGCATTATGCGAATTACCTTTGCCACAGCTAAATAATTTCAATAAAAATCTATATAGTGATTTACGGGCTATTTATTCAAATTTCTCAGAAGAAGATGCATTGATAGTGAAAGAAATAGAAAAAACTACCAACCACGATGTAAAAGCAGTAGAATATTTTATCAGACAAAAATTTGATCAGCTAAAAATTGATAATTATAAAGAGTTCATTCATTTTGGTTTAACATCGCAGGATGTCAATAATACAGCTCAACCTTTATCTATTAAAGAAGCGAATACAAATGTTCTTTATCCTGCAATAAATGAAGTTGTAGCAATTTTAAATCAATTATCTGAAAATTGGAAATCAATACCAATGCTCGCAAAAACACATGGACAACCAGCTTCGCCTACAATATTGGGCAAAGAAATATATGTTTTTGTTGAAAGACTTCAGTTTCAAGTTAATTTATTGAATTCCATACCTTATTCAGCTAAATTTGGAGGTGCTACAGGCAATTTTAATGCTCATCATGTTGCTTATCCTGAAATCGACTGGGTAGATTTCGGAAATAATTTTGTAAATGATATTTTGGGATTACATCGCTCACAAACTACTACGCAAATAGAACATTATGATAATTTAGCAGCATTATTTGACAATATTAAACGCATAAATACCATATTAATTGATTTATGCAGAGATATATGGACTTATGTATCAATGGATTATTTCAAACAAAAACTTAAAAAAGGTGAAGTCGGTTCTTCAGCTATGCCACATAAAGTTAATCCAATTGATTTTGAAAATGCAGAAGGAAATTTAGGATTTGCAAATGCTATATTTGAACATTTATCAGCTAAATTACCAATTTCGCGTTTGCAAAGAGATTTAACAGATTCTACTGTTAGCAGGAATATTGGTGTTCCGATTGCTCATACTTTAATTGCATTAAATTCATTGAAAAAAGGATTAAACAAATTGATTCTTAATGAAGAATCTATAAATAGAGATTTGGATAACAATTGGGCAGTTGTAGCTGAAGCTATTCAAACGGTTTTAAGAAGAGAAGCTTATCCAAATCCTTATGAAGCATTAAAATCGTTGACAAGGGTAAATGAAAAGGTCACACAATCAACTATTTCAGATTTTATTGATACGTTAGACATTACTAATGAAATTAAAGAGGAACTTAAGAAAATAACACCACAAAATTATGTGGGTATTTTTAAAAAATAATTTTTATGTTTAAACTTGATTTTGTTAATAAATATTTATCCAAATATTCGCTGTCAATTATCATTAGTGTAATTTTTAGCTTATTAGCTGTAATATTTTCAGTTTTGACATTCTCAACAGTTTATCCTTTTTTACAACTTATTTTTGATAATACTAAAATAGTTAATAAAGCAGTTCCTTTTGCTTTCACTAAGGAAGCAATGGAAAATAATTTACATTTTTTATTTTCTGAAATTATACGATTACAAGGTAAAAGTAAAGCACTATTATACATTTCTTTAAGTGCAATGTTACTGTATTTTTTCAAAAATCTGCTTACCTATTTATCTTTTTATATATTAGCTCCTGTGCGAAATGGAATATTATATCATATCCGTAACGACATATATCACAAGCTATTGATTTTACCATTAAGTTTTTATCGTTTTCACAAAAAAGGTGATATTATATCAAGAGCTACAAATGATGCACAAGAATTGGATGAATCTATTTTAAAACCTTTTCAGGCAATATTTATTCAGGCAGTTACTATACTTTTTTATCTAACAGCATTGTTTCTTATCAATTACAAACTTAGCCTTTTTGTAATGATTTTACTGCCAATCGGAGCTTTCGTAATAAGTAGAATATCAAAGAAATTAAAAAAAACTGCCAGTAAATTACAAAACAAACAAGGTGCAATATTATCGATAATAGAAGAAACTATTTCTGGTTTAAGAATAATTAAAGCTTACAATGCCATCGATTTTTCAAATGAGAAATTCAAAAAAAACAATGAAATTTTTACCAGAATAAAAAATATTATTTATCGTCGAACCGATTTGGCATCACCTATGAGCGAAGTATTAGGTACTATAATTTTTATCGCTACATTTCTTTATGGAGGAAGACTTATAATCAGTCATGAATCAACTTTAGACGGAGCTTCATTTTTTTTATATTTAGCTTTATTCATAAACATTATTAATCCTTCAAAAACCTTAACAACCGCATTTTATCAAATTCAAAAAGGAAAAGCTTCAATTGAAAGAATTAAATATATTTTTGAAGCAAAAGAGATTATTGAAGAAAGTCCTGAAGCTATTCATATTAAATCATTTACTGACAGAATTTCATTCAGGAATCTTTGTTTTAGTTATGAAACAAGTAAATCTGTTCTGAAAAATATTAATCTGGAAATAGTTAAAGGGAAATCAATTGCAATAGTTGGTCCTTCAGGTGCAGGAAAATCAACTTTAGTTGATTTAATACCAAGATTTTACGATGCCACTGATGGTGATATTTTAATTGATAATATTCATATAAATCAGATTGGAATTGATTCTTTAAGAGCATTAACCGGAATTGTATCTCAGGAAACAATATTGTTCAACGACACTGTATTCAACAACATAGCTTTTGGTAATGAAAACGTTACAATGGAAAGTGTTATTGAAGCTGCTAGAATTGCAAATGCACACGATTTTATTATTCAAATGGAAAACGGATACAACTCAGTAATTGGAGATAGCGGAAGCTTACTTTCCGGTGGTCAACGCCAAAGATTAAATATTGCCAGGGCTGTTTTAAAAAATCCTCCGATATTGATTCTCGACGAAGCAACTTCTGCATTAGACACAGAATCAGAACGATTGGTTCAAGATGCCATTGACAAGATAATGAAAGGAAGAACTACAATTGCCATAGCTCACAGATTATCTACTATTTATAATATGGATGAAATTATTGTATTAAATAATGGAATTATTGAGGAAAGAGGAAATCACCAAACTTTAATCAGTAAAAATGGACTTTATAAAAAATTACATGATTTACAGTCGTTTAAATAATTTTAACTGAACTGTAACCTAAAAAAAGCTGTGTTATCATCTGCAAAAACAAAACAGCAACCATCAAATTAACAAAATTCAGATTTTTAAAAAACGTATATCTACAATAGTTTCTTTAAATGATGAAGAATTAACAGTTTTATGGCAAGGCTGATTTCATTCATAGGTTAAAATCCGTCAATCAGATAAGATTTTCAAGTGTTTGAAGTATTACTTTTGTTGACTGTTTTCTATGTATGTATTTTTGCAGAAAAAATAAATACATGTCAAAAAATCTTACCTATACGTTGAATAATTTTCAAGGAAATCCGGATAGCTTTTATGCTGATTTAAGCAGTTTTACTGATTCTATACTCAGTAATCCAGATTTTGAAACTGAATGCTATGTAAATGACTTTCGTGCTTTTATTAAAAAAGAAAGAATAGAAACTTTACGTTCACAAAATGAATATATTGTTGAATTTCTGATGATTGGAATATATTGGCAGAATTATTCCGGAAACGCATCCGAAACCGGAAATATAGCTAAAAACTTGTTGAAAGTACTTTATAAACAGCGTAAGAAGTTTCCACAATACAAAGCAAAAATCGATAAATTAAGGGGTTGTTTGGCTTACCTTTTTCTCGAAAAACATAAGCAAACTCATTCTGAATCATTTAACTGTAATGGACTAAACCGTCTCCTGAACTGGCTGAGTGCTAGCGGTGAGTTTAATGAGGAGGTTCTCAGGCTTAGGAATTGGATGACTTACAGCAAGATAAAAGATGAAAATTACATTGCAGCACTCATTAAAACTGCAGTTAAATTTTCTGAAAAATTTTCTGAACAAGCAAAATATTCACTTGGCAAATATGTGGAAAACTTAGCAGAATTTCATCAGAAATCAAAGACGGATTATAAATACCGTGAAGATTATTTTTTCGTAAACCGAAGCCATAACGAGTATTTTCTAAACATGTTTGCAGCCGAAATACTGAATCGTGAATTAAAGAAAAACTTTATAAAAACCAGTAAAAAAGTTGTACTGCTACCAACCTGCATGCGAAATGAACCTGCTAAAGGTTGTAAAGCTAAATCAGATGGTAAAGAATTGGTTTGTACCTCCTGTTGGAGTGAATGTAATATAGGTAAAGTCTCAGCCGAAATGAAAAAACTCGGAACTACAACTTATCTTATTCCACATTCATCAGAGTTCTCAAAATTTCTGGTGAAATGGAAGGATGTTAAGGACACCAGTCTTATAGGAGTTGCCTGTGTACTAAACCTTATAGCAGGTGGTTACGAAATGAAACGGCTGAATATTTCTTCTCAATGTGTTTTTCTCGACTACTGTGGCTGTAAAAAACATTGGGATAAGGAAGGTTTTCCTACTTCACTGAATTTGAATCAGCTCAAAAAAATCGTTGAAAAACCAACATTAAAGACAGAATTACAAAGTTTGATATTAGTCTGATGATTGAGTTTATTCATCAAAACAAATGCTTGAATTGAGCCCAAAAAAAATAATCAGAATTTATATGTCTGTTTAATAAAGCCTTCATTCTTTTTTTAAAATTATAGTAATAAAAAAATTAATAATGTAAATTTGCATAGTTAAACAGTAATAGTACAACATTATAGTTTTAAAAATTATCAGGCAAAA
>CAZYEM010000160.1:0-9623 GCA_964646395.1 uncultured Bacteroides sp. | reverse complement strand
TGTCGTTGGGTGGTTTGAGAGATGAAGCTGAATTCAGAGGACATCGCAAAACTTATATCGGAGCAATGCCTGGACGTATAATTCAGCAAATTAAAAAAGTAAAATCATCAAACCCGGTTTTTGTATTAGACGAGATTGATAAAATTTTAGGAATGAATATAAATGGAGATCCTTCAGCAGCTCTGCTTGAAGTATTGGATCCTGAGCAAAATTTTGCTTTTTACGATAATTTCCTGGAAGAAACATTTGATTTGTCTAAAGTAATGTTTATTGCAACTGCAAATACTTTAAACACAATTCATCCTGCATTACGTGATAGAATGGAAGTTATAGAAGTAAGTGGTTATGTAATGGAAGAAAAACTCGAAATTGCTAAAAGACATCTTTTACCAAAACAGCTTTTGGAACATGGCGTAAAAAAAGCTCAACTCAAATTTTCTGAAAGTGTGCTGCAAAAAATAATTGAGGAATATACAAGAGAATCAGGTGTAAGACAATTAGAAAAAAATATTGCAAAAGTAATAAGGAATAAAGCCAGATTTATTGCAAATAAAGAAAAATATGGTAAAACATTATCACTTGTTGAAGTCGAGAATGTTTTAGGAATCCCAAGCGTTCAGCATGATACTTTGTTGAAAAAAAACATGATAGGTGTTGCAACTGGTTTAGCTTGGACAGCTGTTGGTGGTGAAATCCTGTTTGTTGAAACTAGTTTGAGTCAGGGAAAAGGGAATTTAACACTTACCGGTAATCTGGGTGATGTAATGAAAGAATCTGCAACTATAGCTTTCGAATTTATTAAATCACATTCAGAAGAACTTGGAATTCAAATTGACATTTTTGAAAAATGGAATATTCATATTCATGTACCTGAGGGTGCAACTCCAAAAGATGGTCCAAGTGCAGGTATTACGATGCTTACTGCAATAATCTCCTCTTTTACCAAACGTGCTGTTAAAGCTAATTTTGCTATGACTGGTGAAATAACATTAAGAGGAAAAGTATTACCAGTTGGTGGTATAAGGGAAAAAATTCTTGCAGCAAAACGTTCCAAAATTACAGATATTATTCTTTGTAAGGAAAACAGGAAAAATATTGAAGAAATTAAGCAGGATTATTTAACCGGTCTTACTTTTCATTACGTTGAAAATATGACAGAAGTAATTGATATTGCTCTTGTTGAAAAATAATTTATTTGTATCTGATCGCCTTAATTGGTGTTATTTTTGAGATGATATAAGAAGGAACCATCAATGCAATAATGCATAATATGATGGTTCCTGCATTTATAAGCAGTATGTGCCATAAATTTAGGTTAACAGGTATCGTTTTAAGATAATAGGAAGTTTGATCTAATTTAATAATTCCAAATCTTATTTGAATTATCCCTATCAATAAAGCAATTGAATTACCAATTAACAATCCTTTTGAGATAATATACAAAGCATTGTATATAAATATTTTACGAATACTTGAGTTTATTAATCCCATCGCTTTCAAAAGACCTATTAAATTTGTTTTATCAAGAATTAATATTAACAGTATAGAAATCATTGTAACAGATGAAATCAACGATATAATAATTATTATTACAATAACATTCATATCGGTAAGGCTTAACCAGTCAAATATTTCGGGATGTAATTCCTTGATAGTATTTGTATTAAGATTATATCCAGTAATATTATAAACTTCTTTTGCGATTTCATCCAATTTATCAAAATCATTTATCAAAACTTCATAACCTTCTACTGATTGTTTATTCCAGTTATTAAGTTTCTGAATATGTGAGATGTCAGAAAAAATTATTTTTTTATCAAATTCTTCTAAACCTGTTTCATAAATACCGGCTATAATAAAAGCTCTTCCTCTTAAGTTTTCATTTTCAATAAAATAAGTTTTAAGTTTGTCATTCAATTTTAAATTTAATTTATTGCTTAAGTATTTTGAAATGATAACCTTATCACTTTTTTTCTCCGAATTAATTTGTAAAATATTACCTTCCGTTAAATTTGATTTTACAAAATCCCAATCATAATTTTCATCAACACCTTTTAGAATAAAACCCTGAATCTGATTATCAGTTTTAATCATACCTGCTTTATTTGCAAATACATGTATGCTTTTAACTCCTTTAATCTGCCTGATTTCTTTTTCAAGATACAGGTCTTTCTCAATGGATAAAGATTCAATAGATTTGTTTAAATCAAAATTTCCAATTTGAATATGACCACCAAATCCAATTACTTTTTCACTGATTTTTTGCTTAAATCCAGTTACAACAGCAACTGATAATATCATAACTGAAATTCCCAAAGCAATACCAGCAATAGAAACTTTAATAATGGATTCAGAAAAATTTTTCTTATTTTTGTTTAAAAATCTTTTGGCTATGAAGTATTCTAAATTCAACGGTGTAAATATTTATAATTCTACAAAAATACAATTTATTTTTTAACCGGATGAATCAGATTTGATAGCAATTTGAATATAGTGTTTTGTTTAATGTATTATTATTAAATAGATGAAAATTTCAAAAAAAATAATGGTAGTAACTATTTTAATGTTTTTCCTTTTTTATGTTAATGGACAAGAAATTAAAATATTAGGAAAGACAATAACTGGTTCTGATATTAAAACAGCTGCCGATCAAACAGAAAAATATTTGGATTTATTAAAGAATAAATCTGTAGCTATTGTTGCAAATCAGACTTCTATGATTGGTAAAACCCATATTGTTGATAGTTTGTTGAACTTAAAAGTAAATATTAAAAAGGTTTTTTGTCCCGAACATGGATTCAGGGGTAATATTGAAGCAGGTGAAACTGTTGAAAATATTGTAGATTCAAAAAGTGGATTACCAATAATTTCACTTTATGGTAAAAATCACAAACCAAAATCAGATGATTTAAAGGGAATTGATTTAATAATTTTTGATATTCAGGATGTTGGTGTACGGTTTTATACATATATTTCAACATTGCATTATGTAATGGAAGCTGCTGCTGAAAATGGTATTGATTTAATTGTTCTTGACAGACCCAATCCAAATGGTTATTATGTTGATGGTCCGGTTTTAAATAAAAAGTTTACTTCATTTGTTGGTTTACATCCTGTTCCAATTGTTTATGGTATGACAATTGGTGAATATGCCTTAATGATAAATGGAGAGAAATGGCTTGCAAAAAATTTAAAATGCAAATTAAAAGTTATTGATATTTTCAATTACAATCATACAAATTATTATATACTACCCGTAAAACCATCACCAAATTTATGTAATATGAATGCAGTGTATCTTTATCCTTCATTATGTTTGTTTGAAGGGACGATAGTTAGTGTTGGAAGAGGAACACAAAAACCTTTTCAAATACTCGGTCACCCATTACTTGATAGTACTGATATTACATTTACACCAATTTCAATTAAAGGAATGAGTGAGAATCCACCTTACAGGGATCAGGTTTGTTATGGTTATGATTTGAGCGAGTTTTCTATTGCAATTTTAAGAGCTGAGAATAAATTAAACTTATTTTGGATTATTGATTTACACAAAAGATTATCGATAAAAACTAGTTTTTTCAATAATTTCTTTGATAAATTAGCTGGTAACGATACACTTAGAAAACAGATAATAGCTGGTAAAAGTGAAGAAGAAATACGAAACAGTTGGCAAAATGATTTGAAAAAATTTAAAGAAATTAGAAAAAAATATTTATTGTATGTTGATTTTGAATAAATCACAAAATATACCTAAGAAAAATAATATAATTAAATCTGAACTTTAAAAGGGAAAGAATTTAGAAACAAGTGATGTCTTTTTATAGCAGGAATATTTGGATAATAAAATATTGGTATTTGGATAATTTTGTTTTGAATATTAATAAATATTTCAAAGTATGTTTGAATCGAGAAGTGTTGAAAACCATAGAATAAGCTTTTTTATAATGTGATTACTAAACTTAATATGAGTTAAAACTACCAACTGATTTTTAATTAAAAAAGTCACTTAAAAATCAAGTGACTTTTTATAAATTTATAATTTAAAGGGGTTCTAAAAATTAGATTTTTGAAGTGACTAAAAATTTTAAACCCGCAGTTTACTAATTTAAATAGGATTTAAAATTTGAAATTCAACGAAGAAAAGCAATTTTTAGACGTCCCGTTTTATTATTAATCAATCTTTTTAATATAACATCTGCGTCTGATATGTTGACGTGGATTGTAATCTTTCCAGATGTCAATATTCTTATTATTTGTTTCCAATACCGGGTTTTGAATTGTTTTTTCAACACCGTTTTTAATATAATTTCTCATTAATTCGTCAAACATTAAAGCATTCAAGCCTTTGTTTTGCCAATCCGGACGTATCGCAATTAAGTTCATATCAACAATTTTTACATTACTCATTGCTTTAAGTAAATGATACCAGCCAAAGGGGAGTAATTTGCCATTGGCCTTCTTTGTTGCAATTGAAATAGATGGTATTGTAATTCCCAAACCAAGCATTTCATTCGTTTCGTCACTCATTACAAAAGAAACATAATCCGGTTTTATATAAGATATATATTGCTTTGTAAAAAGTTGAATTTGTTTTTCAGAAAGTGGAGCAAAACCATACAAAGGCATAAAACTCTGATTCAGAACATTAAATATTTGATTTGCATTAGCTTTCAATGCTTTGGTAGATTTGTCTTTTAAAGTATGTACTTTATATCTTTTGGCAACCATTTCAGCAATTTTTCGAAGTTTTTCTGGTTCTTCTTTAGGTACCTGATATTCAAACTGAAGCCAATCTGTATCTTTTTCAAAATCCAATTTCTCGAGAAGAACAGGATAATAATCATGATTATAGTTAGTTGCATAAGTTCCCAACTCGTTAAAACCAAATACTAACATACCTTCTCTATCCATATCTGTAAACCCTAATGGTCCGTGAATTTCTTCACACCCTTTTTCTTTTCCCCATTTTTCAACAGTTTCAAGTAATGCTTTTGCAACATTTTGGTCATTGATAAAATCAATCCAGCCAAATCTGATTCTGTTTTCTTTCCAGCATTCATTAGCTCGATGATTAATTATTCCTGCTATTCTTCCAACTTCTTCTCCATCCTTAAGTGCTAACCAATATCGGGCTTCACAAAATTCAAATGCAGGATTTTTATCTTTTCTAAGATTGTTTATCTCATCCATATCTAGCGAAGGTACCCAAAATGGATTGTTTTTATAAAGTTTATATGGAAACCGAATAAATTTTTTTAAATCTGATTTACTGATTATTTCTTTAATTTCAATAGACATATTGATTTCGATTATTGTTATTGTAAAATTTTTAATATTAAGTTATTAAACTTAAATTATTGTAAATTTATAAATTATTATTTAATAATTTCCGCTTGTTCGTCTGTTTTTAATTTTATAATTTTTTGCAATTGGAATTGTATTTCCTTTTGCCTTTTTTCGATTATATGAACTTTTATTATAATATGACGAACTTCCTTTGTGTCTATGATTTACATATTTGCCACTACGGGGAGTCGCACACGAAGAAATCACTATTGAGATTATAATTAATAATGATATGAAAAAAAATAACTTGAAACTTTTTAATTTAAGCATAATAATGACTTTTTAAGTTGCTTAAAACTTTTTGCTAAATTATAAATAAAAATAGTAATTTTAAAATAAAATAGTATTATTTTTTATCTACGTTAAATTTCGTTAAAAACTCCTTTGGTTTAAAAATAAAATTCGTACTTTGTATAATTATTAATATTTAATATTTTTGTTGCAGTAAGATATGAGAAATTTCTTTCAAAAAGCTATACTAATACTATTCATTATCTTTTCCTCTAATGTATTATCAGCTCAAGAGGATGTTTATGAAAAGATTCAAATCATACAAGTTTATGAATCTAAAAATGACAGTATTGATATGGCTTCTAATTTTTATTCATTTTATGACTCATTAGCTGTTTTTTTTGAGACCGATACTTTATATAATAGTTTCGATAATGATATGATTCATTACCCGAAAACAGATTTTTCAAAAAAAACGGATACAACTGTCTTATATTTAACCGATAAAAGTAAAGGAAATTTTTATGTTCACCCATTTGATGGTGAAGTTACTTCTCGTTTCGGGATGCGAAGAAATCGCTATCATTATGGAACTGACGTAAATCTTGAAACTGGTGATAGTATTTATAATGTTTTTGATGGAGTTGTAAGAATTACGAAACTGAGCCGATCTTATGGGTTTGTAGTTGTTATAAGGCATTTAAACGGACTGGAAACCTTATATGCACATCTTTCTCAAATAAATGTAAGTAACGACCAATTGGTTAAAGCTGGCGATATTATTGGATTTGGAGGAAATACAGGTAGGTCGAGAGGCAGTCATCTTCACTTTGAAATCAGATATTTAGGTGCTCCTATCAACCCTGAAGATATTATTGATTTTCAGAATTTCAAATTGTATTCTGATGTTTTATTGCTTAATGCTTATCACTTCAGGTATCAAAAAGATATTTCTAAACTTAAAGAAGCCAAATATCATAAAGTTAAAAGTGGTGAAAGCTTAGGAACAATTGCCAGAAAATATCGTACAAGTGTATCAACCTTGAAAAGACTTAACAATTTAAGAAAATCTACTTTAATAAGAGCTGGAAAAAGGATAAGAGTCAGGTAGTAAAATGATAAATAATTGATTAATTACCATTTAAAATCTATTAATAATTATTTTGGTGAATATAATTGTAATTGAGGAACTTTTTCAGGCTGATTTCTGTTTTCACGAATTGCTTTATTTCTAGCATCTATATCTTCAATAAACTGCCATTTTCCTTTTTCAAATATAAAAGCATCAAAAACATTGGTTTCAGGTACATAAAATTGCTTTTGCCCTTCCAATGAAGTATTTAAAGGAACTAATCTATCAAACAATATCATTTCTGATTTTACATTTTCCATTACGAATCTTTTACCTTTATCGGGCTTTTTTAATCTTTTTTTAATCTGATATTGTTGTGGTTCATGCTTTAGCGTCATGATTGCTTTATTTGAATATTCGAAAATAATTCTTTTGGATTTTTCTTTGCCTTTACGAAATATAGCGGCGCCAAAAAAAGGTCGGTTACCTGAACGAAATGTCAATACTTCAATTAATTTTATAAACGAAATACCATTATTCCCATTCCATCCCAAGAGGGTATAATAATTAACATCTTCATTGGTTGCAACTATAATCTTATAATACAATGCCCCATACCAATTTTCCGGATCAAGAGTTTGAGTTTCCGGAGCTATTATATCCGACGATTTATCATTTAATTTAAACACATCATATTTTTTCTTTTTTTCATTGTAAGATTGCAAATAACAATAGTATTCATAAGTGCCATTTTCTTTTGCAATCACCCAGTTAAACATTCTAAACCGCTTGTCAGGGGAAATCAGACGAGCTATTAAATTTACAGAATCAAATGGATAATTAAATGAATTTTTTAAGGATAAAGCTTCTTCTAGTAATATTGAAAATTTAGCAGACGCTTCAAATTTAATACGATCGTTAGCACCATTTCTCATTATTATTCCTAATGATTTTAATGAATCCTCATATATGCCAAACGTTTCTCTGTCTTGCGAATAAAGGTTTATTAAACTTAAAATGATAATTAGAAAAATTAAAAACGATTTCTTCAATTTTGATTTTTTATGTTTTAATATTTATAACGTTTGCTATTTATTTTTATTTTAGCAAAAGATTTGCAAATTTAATAAAAACAAGCATTATTAAAGAATATATATTTTAGCATTTAATATCACAAATAAAATGGAATTAATTAAAAGAATAGAAGCTTTTGGATTATTATCTCAATTTCTTGCTGATTATAAATATGATGTAAACAATGAAAATGATTATTTTACACAAGCAATAATTAAAGCTAATTATTTTAATCCATGGTTTAATGAAGAGAATATTCTTTATGCCATTAAAGCTATAGCTGAAAGTATTAATAAAACAGAAATAGAATCCTGGTTACAACATTATTCATTAGTTAAGATAAATCCTGTAAAATTGAAAAATGTGGGTGTCATAATGGCTGGCAATCTGCCTTTGGTGGGTTTCCATGATTTCTTTTACGTACTGATGTCAGGAAATCGTGTTTTAGCAAAGTTGTCATCTGATGATTCTTATCTTTTGCCAGCTATTGCAAAAAAGCTTATTGAATTTGAACCTGAATTTGCTAAATATATTTCTTTTACAGATAATAAACTTGAAAATTTTGATGCAGTAATTGCAACAGGAAGCAATAATACAGCGAGATATTTCGAGTATTATTTTGGCAAATACCCCCATATAATCCGTAAAAACCGAAATGCTATTGCAATATTATCAGGAAAAGAGAATAAGTTTGAATTAAATAATCTGAGTAATGATATTCTCAGACATTTTGGAAAAGGTTGCCGTAATGTTTCCAAGCTATTTGTTCCTGAAGGATATAATTTTAATGCATTGCTCGAAACGTTGGCTGAACATGCATATTTAGTTGATAATACAAAATATATAAATAATTATGATTATTATAAATCAATTTATTTAATAAATTCACAAGCATTCTACGATAATGGTAGTATTATTTTAAAAGAAGAAAACCTTATTTCTTCTCCAATATCTGTAATTTATTATGAATTTTATAAAGACATCAACTTAATTAATAATTTTATTCTTGATAATCAGGAGAAAATACAATGTGTAATCTCTTCATTAGTAAACATTAACAATGCCATACCTTTTGGTAAAACTCAGTCACCCGGTTTATCCGATTATGCGGATGGAGTTGATGTTATGACGTTTTTAATTAATATCTGAGCATTGAATCAATCTTAATATTCCAACACAAACTATTCTTTTTCAGTATTTAATATTTTGAATTTTTGTTCTTTATTAAGCAATGTAAAATTGAGAACTGTTTTAAAATAAATAAATACCTCCCAATGAAAAGATGATAAGCAATAAAGAAATGGAATAATAAATAATTATATTCCAATGTTTTCGCTTATCAGATTGAGTATTAATTGAAATAATTAAACCAAGATTAGCAATAAGAAGAGCAAATAGCATTAAAACAATATGTTCGATAGGCCATAATCTTTTAGAAACAATTTTTACAGTATTGTCAATACTTAAATAATTGTAACCTGTATTTGAACCAAGGTTAGAGAATAGAATAATACCGAAAATCAATTGTAAATATAGCGATATTATAAAACCAAAAGACAATAACTTATCAATACGAAAATATGGTTTTCCTTTAAAAACACCTCTAAATGAACGAACAAACAGCCAAATTGCACATATTAGAAAAGTTATGCTAATAAAAATATGTGCTAATTTAAAAATTGAAAATCCTTCCAAAAGATAGAAATTAAGGCTCATATTGTGGTATATTATTTATTTGTATTAATTACAGCTTCAGCCAGCATTTTTGCCTGCAATATTCTATCTGCCATACCAATCCCATTTCTCAGATTGCCTCCGATTATAAAACCCTGATATTTTTTCTCAACTTCTTCAATGGCTTTAAAACGTTCGCCGCTATCGGCTTCATATTGCGGAA
>CAZYEM010000159.1:0-9816 GCA_964646395.1 uncultured Bacteroides sp. | reverse complement strand
GCAATCTTAGCTTCCTTCAGATTGATTCAATTTTTCAGAATAACTCATTACAATTTAAGGAAATAAACTTATATGATATAAATCAGCTGATTTTAAATGATTGCAAATTAGCAGAAATTGAATCTCATTTAAATTATTTAGCATGGAATGGACTAACAACATATTTTAATTTTAAGAAACCAGAACAAATAACTGTTTATCAAAATATTACAAACTTCCAGATTCAGATTAATCAAACAAGAGTAATTCTAAATCAATATCTTAGCAATATGGATTATTGGTTTTATAAAACAGGATTAGATTACATTTCGAGAAACGACACACTAAATGCGATTCATTTTATTGACAAATCTTTATTATTCAACAAATTATACATTCCATCCCTTCAACTGAAGAATTCAATATTACTATCAAAAAACCAAATTACTGAAGCCTTATCTTTAATCGAAGAAATTGCTCCCTCTATTTATGAAAACAATTCAAATTATCAGGTTTTTCAAACTTCAGTTTTTCAACTATTAAAAAAATGCGAAGATGAAGCAACGAAAATTTATGAATCAGGATATTATAATGAATCTTTAAATCTTTATCAAAAAGCTGAAAATTTCTGTTTAACTATAAAAAGATTTGATTGCGAAGTATTTAAAATAGGAATATTAAATTCAAAATGGGGTTTATATCATTCCTATCTTAAAATAGCAAAACAAGCTATAAACACTCATAATTATAGTATTGCTGAATCATTTACTGATAAAGCACTTGAATATGCCCAATTAAACAGAAATGAAATTACAAATGATTCGGAGACTAATGATATTTATAAAAATATTCTTTCAAAATATATAGCTATATCCTTAAAATACAAAAGAAATGAAAACAATAAATTGTATGAAAAATATTTAGAAAAATCAAATAAGATATGTTTGCAATTAAAGATTGATGACTGTTCCAAAACTTATATAAGTCAAGCTATTAGTATAGAAGAAGATAATGACATTATAGCGGAAGAAGATACTATTAAACAATCGGAAACCATCACAAATCTGACGCAAGCTGAAACTCAGAAGGAAATTTACAAACCGACAAAAGAAGAAAAAACTTTAAACAAAAAACACAAAAGAATTCGTATAAAAAAACAATCCAAAGTTAAACAACCTACTAAAAATAAGAATGTTGAGTTTGCAATATATTCAAATTTAATTGATATTGGAAATAAGTATTTTTCAGAAGGAAAATTTGAAGATGCCTATTCAAGGTTCGTTACAGCTAAATCAATAGAGAAGAAAGCAATAGATAAGAATAATGATAATCTGGAGCGTTTACTGACAAAAACAGCCAGAATTATTATTACAAAACCATTGGAAAATGCTGATTTCTTAATTTGGGCAAATAAACTGATTGAAGCTGACAGCGTTTATACATATTCCAATGAATTACAAAAAAAGTTAAATGCGGCTGATGATTCAATCACTAATTCTATATTACAAACTTTTCAGGATAAAATTCAAAAAAAGAAATGTGAAAATATTCAACTAGAAATAAATACATTAAATGATAAAGCAAATTCATATATAAGTTTAACTGATTTCCAGAAAGCTCAATCTGCTAATGATGAAGCATTTGAAATAATAAAAAGCAATATCAATTGTAAATTGAATAACACGGTAACAACTAAAATACAAACAATTATCAATCCGATTAAAACCTATAATACAGCAAGAGAGAGAGCAAAAGAATATTATCAAACTAATGATTTAATGAACTTTACAACGTCATTTTACCAAGCTGATTCTATTTACATCATCAATAGGCTCGATACATTAAAAATAATCAACAATAATATTATCAGCTATTTGGAGTATAATAATAATGAGAAAGCCAATTTGCATTCATTAGTATATTTTTTAAATAAAAATAAGTCTGATTATGTATTTCAGATTTTAAATTTGCTAAAAAACAATAAATTTGAATCAGCAAAAACCAAAGAATATCAGCAAAAACTTGCTAATATTCTCACTCTAAATGGAAAACCTGAAATTTCAACATTAAAAGTCAGGTATCCATTTTTAAAGGATGATAAATGGTTTAAATACTTTTATAATGAGTACAAAGCTCTAATTTTAAAATAGATAAATTTTTATTTATTACTTTTCATTAATAATTTCAACTCCATCCCAATCTGTAGGAATTCCCTTTTTATTAAAATGTTTACACCTTTCTTTATACATACTAATAATAGGATCGTCATTACAAATTAAATGTAGTTTTTCAAAAATCAGTAAAGCATCTTCAAATTTTTTATCAAGATATAAGTTTATTGCTTTTTGATACTCGGGAAGATGATCAATTATCAGTGGACACAAATCTGAATTTGAAAATGTATCTAATACTTCATATAGTTTTACTGATTCTTTTTTGCCCAAAACCCTTACATTGTCAATATACCGAACATAGAAATTCTGTTTGTTCTCAATATTCTGCAACGTATTTTCGCTTATAATAATTGGAGTTCCATAGAGTTTGGTCAATCCTTCAATACGTGATGCTAAATTTACAGCATTTGAAATTACAGTCCCCTGTAATCTTTCGCTACCACCAACAATTCCCAGCATTAAATTTCCTGTATGAATACCAATTCCGATATTTACAGGCGTTTTATTTTCTGAAATCAATTGTTTGTTTAATAAAAATAATTGTTTGCGCATCGAAAGAGCTGCATTTAAGGCATCATCAGTTTTATTACCAAATAAAGCCATAATAGCATCTCCAATATATTTATCAATAAATCCCTTATTTGAATTGATAGCAGGTTCCATAAATTCAAGATATGAATTGATAAAATCAAAATTCTCCTTAGGAGTCATTTTCTCTGAAATTGATGTAAATGAACGAATATCAGCAAATAATATCGTCATTTCCTTTTGCACCTGATCTCCTTTTTCAATATCAGTTACATCATGTTTCTTAAGAAAATCTAAAAACTGCTGAGGTACAAACCGCGAATTCGCTTTATTTATTTTTGTAATATTATTAATATACGTCTTAATTTTCAATGACATATCATTATAACCTTCCGTTAATTCACCAATTTCATCATTTGTACGCACAATAGCATATTGATCCATCTGCCCCTCACCTGTCCTTTTCATATTATCCAGCAATTCTTTCACAGGTTGAACAATATCCTGAGTTGTCCATTTCACAAATAAAACAATGTATATTAACGATACCAGCATTCCCATTGAAATGCCTACTATCATCATCATACTATTAATGGTGTTAACATAAAAAAACTGATTAAAATCAGAATAAAAATTCTTCATATTCATATTTGCAGTATCTTTATAGTAAGTTCCCAACAATACCTTTGCTTTTTCAACATTCATTTCACCAACTTCTTTAATGGAGGTTAAACTCATTAAAAGATAAAACATTACAATTATCAATGGCAATAAAGTAGTCATAGAACTTGATATCCACAATCGATTTCTAATTCGGCCGACTTTTAAACTAAATATTCTTTTAATCAATTCATCAGGAGTGTATATATGCTCAATATATTTTATATGAACCTTATGTTTCTGCCAGTAATAAACAAAAACAATCACTAATATTGATGCGACAACAGAAACAGGGAAAAGCTGAATATAAATTTTCCTAGTTGTTTCATCATTGAAAAACTGATTATTTAAAATTCTGAATAAGGAATATGAATTGATTACAAAGAAATAAATAAAAAATAAGCCACTATTTATCAACGGAGTTTTAAGCAACCATTTACGACAATATTCATAACGTTTTGCTGAATTTATCTTTCCTTTTCTTAAGTTTCTGAAAAAAAGCTTAAAAGGTCTGTTAATAAAAAAGCCGGAAATAATTACGACTAAAATTCCATACCAACCCAATATATTATCAGTACGGTCATTTAAATTTAATCCATTATTTTTTTCAGCACCAAAACCTACATTCAACTTGCTACCATTTATTGAATCTGATCCTGAAATAAGGCTATCTTTTTTTTGATTATCAGATAATAAATTTAATGAATCAACCTTAATTTCAACGCCTCCAGCTGAAATATTCAACGAATTGTTTTTTTTGGAACTAATATCTTCCTTTTTCTCCTTGTAACTTTCATTCCATAAACTAATATTTTTTAAAAGTATAAAAGAAGTTGAGGGTCCGGTTAATACAAAAAAAAGTATAAACGGAATAATAAACATACGAAGGCTTCTATATTTAGGGATCACAGTATTCTTCCTTTTCATTGAAGTAAAGTTTTAATTAATTATCGCTTTCAAAATACTTTACAAACTTAATAAATATTGGATTATATATTTTTTTAATTTATTATTATTTTTAAATAAAACTATAATATATTGAATTATAAGTATTTTTAACAATTATTTAATTATAATATTTTATACAACTATAAAAATATTGTTACATTTGAATTGTAATTATATTTGATATTAAAAAACATTAATTAAGAATATGCTCTTGCACAAAGGAATTAAATTCAGGCTATTAACATATATTATAACAAGTACTGTTATAGTTTTTGGATTAATAATATTCCATAATATTTATATTTCAAGCAAATTTCTATTAAATAATGTAAAACAAAATGCCAAAGAAATTACAATTTCTTCCGTAAACAAAATTGAAGGCGTATTGCTTACTGTTGAAAAAATGGCACAAACCCAGGCATTACTTTTAGAATTAAATAATTACGATGAAGAAAGCATAAAAACAATTCTTTTTAATATTGTAAAAAACAATAAAGAGATTTATGGAAGTTGCATTGCTTATGAACCTTATTCTTTTTCGGAAAATGAATATTCTAAAAGTTTTTATTATTTTAAATCGCAAAACAGTGTAGAATTTAAAGATTTAAGTAAAAAGAATTATAATTATTTCTTATGGGATTGGTATCAGATTCCGAAAACAATAAACAAAGCCTATTGGACAGAACCTTATTTTGACAAGGATGCAGGCAATATAATTATGTCAACATATTCAGTACCATTTTATAAAAATACGGCAAATGGGAAAACACTTAAAGGGATTGTAACTATAGACATATCATTGGATTGGTTAAGTAAACTGGTTGATTCCATTAAATTTTACAAAACAGGTTATGCATTTTTAATTTCACAAACAGGAAGCATTATAACTCATCCCAACAAGGATTTTATAATGAACGAAAGTATTTTCAGCCTTGCTGAAGAATTTGATAAACCCTATTTATCAAAAATTGGAAAAGAAATGATTGAAGGGAAAAGTGGCTTTGAAAAAATAATACCAATTACCTTAAATGCAGAAAGTTGGATGTATTATGAGCCATTGCCTTCAATAAAATGGTCATTAGCAGTTATATTTCCTGAAAAAGAACTCTATGCTGATTTATATGGATTGTTTCTTAGCTTGATACTAATCAGCATTATCGGTTTATTCCTACTTATTTTTTTAATTATAACAGTAGCCAGAAATATAACCGATCCTATTAAAAAATTAGCAAAAGCTACTGTAGAAATAGGAAATGGTAATTTCAATGTAAAACTTCCACCAATAAATAAAAATGATGAAATAGCTCAACTAAACCAATCAATAAACAGAATGCAGATTGATTTAAAAAATTATTTGCATAATTTTGAAGAACAAACAATAAGTAAGGAAAAAATGATAAATGAATTGCAAATAGCTCATGATATTCAGGTTTCATTTATTCCACGAACATATCCTGCTTTCCCTCATTTAAAAAGCATTGACATTCATGGGCAAGTTGATACAGCAAAAGAAGTTGGAGGCGATTTGTTTGATTATTTTCTAATTGACAATCATAAATTATGCATTACAATCAGTGATGTATCCAGTTTTGGTATGACTGCTTCTCTGTTTATGGCATTTGCCAGAACAATTATAAGAGCCAGGGCACAAAAATCATTAATTCTAAAAGATATAATTACAGAAATCAATAAAGATTTATGTACTGATAATTCCAAAACTTTTTCATTAACTTTATTTATCGGAATTATTGATTTGAAAACCGGTGTTTTTGAATATTGCAATGCCAACCATTTACCCCCTTTAATTATTCATAACAATGAAGATGTTACTTTGATTGATACGCATCAAAATGAATCATTAGGACTTGATTATGATACAAATTTTGTTATTAATCAATTTAATTTAAAACAAAATGATTTAATCGTTCTTTTTACCGATGGAGTTACTGAAGCAATTAATGAAGATGCTGAATTCTATGGAATTGATAGATTTAAAGAATCAATTAACGGACAAAAACACAAACAGGAAACTACTAAAATTATTACAGAATTTTTAATTGAAGAAGTGAAAATATTTGTAGGTAAAGCCGAACAAACAGATGATATTACAATACTTACATTTAAATATAAAGGATAATTTATAAGTTCGTATTTTTACTTAAAACTAAAATTTAAAAATTCCTTAACTTTGCAGCACTTATGGCAAATCAAATAAACATAAAAAACAAAAAAGCAGGTTTTGAATTCTTTCTACTTGAAGTTTTCTCAGCAGGGTTGCAACTAACAGGTACTGAAATAAAATCAATAAGAGATGGAAAAGTAAACCTTACTGATGCTTACTGCCTTTTTGCAGGAGAGGAATTATTTGTAAAAAATATGCATATTGCAGAATATACTTTCGGAACACATTATAACCACGAACCAAAACGTGATAGAAAATTATTGCTTACAAAAAGAGAATTAAAAAAGCTATTGGGTAAAACCAAAGAAAAAGGATTAACAATTATCCCTACAAGATTATATATTAACGATAAAGGATTGGCTAAAATTGATATTGCTCTTGCAAAAGGTAAAAAACTTTATGACAAAAGAGAAACACTAAAAACCAAAGATTCGAAACGGGAAATGGATAGAAGCAAATCAGATTAATATTCAGGAATTTATAATGTTTTTTAAAACACAAATGTTATCATCTTCAATCTTTTGATTGCTAATAATATCACCACTTATTTCAGGAGCCTTCAATCCTTTTTCAAAAGTCTTATTCCCTGTCAGTATCCTGGCTTCATCCCATAAACCTTGATTAATAAATGATAATAATAATTCTTTTCCACCTTCTACAATCAATGAATTAACCTTTAATTTGTATAAATAATCTAAAATCTGCTGCAAAGGATTATTGCAAAAATTCAGTTGTATATAGGTAGTATTATTCTTGTTTTCGGTGCGTTGTGCTGTAAAAATCAAAGTAGGTATTGATTGATCCAATAAATGCAGATTTTCAGGTAATTCTAAGTTTTCATCAAGCACGATCCGTAATGGCTGATTTCCATGCCATAATCTTACATTAAGCTGAGGATTATCATTTAATGCAGTTTTAGTTCCAACCATTATTGCAGCTTCTTCGCTTCGCCATTTATGAACCAAAATTTTAAGTTTTTCATTTGTAATCCAATAATTTAAGTTATTACCAGGTTCTGAACGATCAACATCCATAAAACCATCCAGCGTTTGCGCCCACTTTAAAATTACATAAGGCCGTTTCTGATTAAAAAAAGTGAAGAACCGTTTATTAATATCAAATCCTTCATCCTCTAATACACCGGAAATCACTTCAATACCAGCACTCTTTAATTTATCAATTCCTTTACCCGACACTAAAGGATTTGGATCTAAATTGGAAACAACTACTCTTTTTACCTGATATTTAATTAAAAAATCAGCACATGGTGGAGTTTTTCCATAATGCGAACAGGGTTCAAGGCTCACATAAACAGTTGATTCCTTTAGTAAGTCTTTATCTTCAACTGAATTTACTGCATTTACTTCAGCATGTGCATCTCCATATCTGCAATGAAAACCCTCGCCAATTATTTTACCCTGATTTACAATTACACATCCAACCATAGGATTGGGTGCAACATTACCCAAACCATTCATAGCCAATTCAAAACAACGATGCATGTATTTTTCGTGATCATTCATAAAAGCAAAATTACAATGTTTTTTCATGTATTTACAAAAAAAATTCAGACTTTTGTACTGAGATTTATAAAAACATGCGGATACCATCAAATAAAATTAAAGATATTGTTCAGTTTTTCAAAAATGAACTACAGGGATTATACGATGAAAACGAAATTAAAAGCTTCGTAAACATTGTAATGGAAGAATATACCGGTTTAAGTCTTACTCAACTACTGATTAGTGGTGACAAAACCGTTAGCGAATCGGTAATGCTGAAAATTAAGTTTGCAATTAACGATCTGAAAAAATATAAACCCGTTCAATATATAATAGGAAAAACTTTTTTTTATGAGTTGGAAATAAAAGTAAATCCATCCGTTTTAATTCCCCGTCCCGAAACAGAAGAACTGGTTCACTGGATTATTTCTGATAATAAAGAAATAAAAAAAACAATTGATATTATTGATATCGGCTTCGGGAGTGGATGTATTCCGATAGTTTTGAAAAAAAATCTAAAACAAAGCAAGGTTTATGGAATTGATATTTCGAAAGAAGCACTAAAAATTGCAAAATTAAATGCATTGCAAAATGAGACTGAAGTTGAATTTAAAATAATTGACATCTTTGACAGAGAGAAATGGACAGAATTACCTCAATTTGACATTATAGTCAGCAATCCTCCTTATGTATGCGAAAGTGAAAAAGAAGCAATGCATGCCAATGTATTGGAATATGAACCTCATCTGGCTTTGTTTGTTGATAATGATACGCCTTTGATTTTTTATAATGTAATTGCAGACTTTGCTTTAGACAAATTAAGATTGGATGGCAGTTTGTATTTTGAAATCAATGAAGGATTTGCATATAAGACGATAGAATTATTAGAAGCAAAAGGATTTTCAGATTGTGAAGTAAGAAAAGATATGCAGGGAAAAGAAAGAATGATAAAAGCTATAAAAAAATGAACAATAATCTGTAAACAATAACAAAAAACTTAAACAATGATAACACAGGAAGTTTTTGATTTTCTCAAAAAATTAAAAGAAAATAATACCCGCGATTGGTTTACATCCAATAAAAAGACGTATGATCAAGTTAAGAAGTCGGTAGAAGCATTTATTACACAACTCATTGAAGGAATCCATACATTCGACAATGAAATTGTTGGCATAACCTATAAGGATTGTATGTTTCGGATTAATAGAGATGTAAGATTTTCAAATGATAAGTCGCCTTATAAAAATAATTTTGGAGGATTTATTGCTAAAGGTGGTCGCAATGCTATGAATGCAGGCTATTATCTGCATATTGAACCAGAAGGATCATTTATCGGTGGTGGAATTTATATGCCTCCTGCCGACAGACTAAAACTGATTAGAAATGAAATATATTTTAATGCAGAAGAGTTTAAAAAGCTTATTAATAACAAAGATTTTAACAAGTGTTTCGGTGAAATATGGGACGATTCCAAGCTGAAAAATGCGCCAAAAGATTTTCCTAAGGATTTCGCTGATATTGACTTACTGAAATTTAAAAATTACACAGTTATTCACAAACTTGAAGATAAGCAATTGTTATCTCCTGATTTTTACAACTATACTATAGATGTATTTAAAGCCATGTATCCATTAAATCATTTCCTTAACAGAGGATTGGGCAATATGTAAGAAAGAAATTCAAACTGAATTGCATCTGGCAGCATCGGAATCGCATCTGTCATTATCGGAATTGAATCTGGCGGTGTCGGAATCGCATCTGGCGGTGTCGGAATTGCATCTGGCAGCATCGGAATTGAATCTGGCAGTATCGGAATTGAATATGGCGATATCGGAATTGCATC
>CAZYEM010000158.1:0-9906 GCA_964646395.1 uncultured Bacteroides sp. | reverse complement strand
AGAGGATTGAGATAATCCATGACGCATGTGAGCCAAATGACGCGATCGTTGTCGGTCAAAGCATGAGATGTCTTGGCATCCCAATTCCACGCATCATGTGTTCCAGTAATACGTGAATCGGAAGCTACCCAGTTCCAAGCACCAATGACAGATGTAATCCAAAGGTACATGAAACGAGAACCCCTTGTCGGTCCTAGATTAACAGAAGCAATGTATTGAAATACATAGTCTAGTCCAGCATTCATGATGTACTGTAAGGATGATAATGGGTTAAGAGGTGTAGTGGCACCCGACATAATAAGTGATAAATCCGTTGGAGGTGCGATGAAGTAAGGTGTCAGTTGATCGGGTCCATCTCCCGCAACGTTCATAGCACATACCGTAAAGGTGTATGGCTTCCATTCTTCTAACGTAGTAAAACGATAGGATGTTTCTGAGGTTGTCACCGCTGCTAAAGCAACTCCGTTTAAATAAGGAGTAACACGATAGGTAAAGGGTCCATCTCTTATAGGGGCATTCCATGAAAGAATAACGGAACCGACCGTAAATACAATTCCAGTGACTTGTCCTGGGATAGCAGGTACATAAGGTGGTACACTAATGGATGAATTGAGGGCAGGGCATGGACAGCCTGGGCTAATACCAACACATGTGGGGTATCGTGTATATTCTGTCATTCCACCTGTTTTCACATAGGACATGATGGAACTGTCTTGAATACCGAGCATGGGTTTGGAACCACGCATATAGGTAGAAGTGGCGCCAGGAGAGGTCTGAACTTGTGTTAAGAAAGAGCCAGCAATCGCTCTTTCTTGTTTGCGTGCTGTCAGTTGAGATGAGTCAAAGTTGCGAGACATTTCTACTACATCCAATTAAAAAATAAATGGAATCGGATCTTATTCCAAATCGGATATAAATTATTCCAAGTAATGTTTTCGGCAAACAGGACGATAGATTTCCATTCCTCCAATCATAACACCATCTTTTGTAGCACCTTTATATTGTGAATACATCGCAATGGTTCCATCACGACAAACGGAACAAAATGCGGTGAGTCGCTCCACTTCTTCTGCATGAGGAATGAGGCGCAACATATCACCAATCGGTGCACGTTCCGATGACCCATCCAGACCCGCAATCACAATATGAACCGGTAAGGTATCCGCCCACGTTGTTACATATTGATACAAATCAGGGAAGAATTGACCCTCATCAATCACAACGACTTGAAACTCTTGGGAACGCACCATAGAATCCACTTCCGCCAAGGTAGAAACACAAATTGCTTTTTCTACCTCTTTATCATGAGACGCAATACATTCTTTACCATATCGTGTATCGCCGATATAGTTAAGAACAAGTACTTTATAGCCAATGGATTGATAACGGCGAACACGACGTAATAGTTCTGTTGTTTTCTGCGCAAACATACATCCGATGAGCAAACTAAGATGCCCCATAGTGAATACGTTATTGATTCGGGGAGAAAAAGAATCAAATTTATATATTTCTAGTATGATAGAGGATATGGCATCTTGGAAGATAGAATCCATTCCTGCTTTTTGTATTACATTGGAACGTCGCAAAGATCGTTGGAAACGATTTCAAGACCAGCCCGGAATTCGACCATTAGATGTGAAACGATTCATTGGCGTCGATGGAAAAACACTAGACATTAAAAAAGACAAGAGAATTGCCACCTTAACCAAACGAGCTATTATTCGTAATGTTCGTCGTTCCCATGAAGAATTAGATAGTCCAGGTGGTGTCGGATGCGCCCTCTCCCATATCGCTATTTGGCAATGGATGGTAGATAATCAACAAGAAGTATGTATGGTGATGGAAGATGATGCGGTTGTTCCTGATGATTTTGTAGAACAAGGCAATGCTTGTATCAAACAATCACTTGTTTTAAAAGATCCTAAACAATGGGATTTATGGGTCATTGGAGGAGTATGTGAAGGATTAACACGTATTCCACAGGAACCTATAGAATCAGGACTAGTTCGTGCGGGTGCATTTATATTAACACATTGTTATATCATTACGTTACGAACGGCTACTCAATTTCTAGAAGATGTCTATCCCATTCACGCCCATATTGATTTTTGGATGTCTATTTATAGCCATTTAAACGATATACGAATTGTACACAACCCACAATTTAAATTGACGCAAGCGGAGAATTCTAAAACCGATATTCAAAATGAAAAGGGATGTGCCATTTGTAACGTACCAGAAGACTATAAAAAGACACAAACTCTTATTTCTCATACAGATTTAATGATTGCCCGTGGTGCGGAAGTCGTCTGTGTAGGACTCCTTGGATACTGGCTATATCGTCGTTTTACCCGTTAAAATGATTTCTGTAGAGCCTCCCATGAAACGGGAAACTTTGCCGCCAAACAGACACTAATCGCCTCGGCATAATCACGAATTTCTTTTTGTGCGGCTGGATTTAAACGAAGACGGCAAAGACGTGCGTAGGCTGCCAAGGAGCCTGTTTCAATGAACTCAGTATACATGCTCTGAGGGAGAATGGTACGAGCCAGTTCAGGTGCGACGTGATTGTCCAGTAGGTCGTGATACGTTTTCAAGGCAGCATTCGTTTGATTCGAAAGGATCGAATGAACGCGTTCGGAATCATCCACGGGTGTTGATTTGGATCCCTGCTTTACGCGTGGATCACGTTCACGAATTTCATTGGGGAAAGGAACCCAGCATTCAGGTGGCGTATCTACGTAACGCCGACTTACTTCATTACGAGCGAGACCAATCGTATGACGATACCATTCACGAGCCACAAAAATAGGCATCTTGATACGGAAACGAATCTGAGGATGGAAAAAAGGACTTACATGATCATGCTTTGCCAAATAGGTAACAAGCTTCTTATCTGCTTCTGTAAATTCTAGCGACTCCTTATCAAATGATACACGAGCGGCATTGACGACCGTCAAATCATTACCGAATGTTTCCAAGCACTCTACAAAACCGACACGATCTGTTGTCAAATAGTTTTTAATGGTTTGCGATTGCGATTGCGATGCTTCCAATGCCATACTATACTAAAAATAGGGGGAAGGGTATCTTTAGATTGTCATTTTTATATTTTGTAATTCGATTTGTCTGATTAGAATCCAGGCTGTGTTCCGTCCTGTCCGTTCCACATGAAGGTGCTCTCTGGAAACACAGGCAATCCAGCGGATGAAGAAGATGCAGCAGGCATGGCATTCGTTGTCGTTCGGGCAAGAGACAAGCCACCCTTATAATGCGCCCATCCTTTTCGTTGAGCTCGTCCAGCCACAGCTTCAGAAAAGCTCATCGAAGAGCCACCTGTCGGTTCCATAAAGGAAACAGTTGCTGTAGTCGAAGCAGTCGCAGCAGAGCCAGCACCAACAGAGCCAAACGTAACGTCAAACGATTGCGTCACTTCACGTGTCAATTCATGACTCAGTGTGTGTTGAACTCCATTGGAGAATACGTTGTATTGGTTTGACGGCAGTTCATCGGCAGGCTGCGAGGAAGTGCCACGCATCATGCCAAGATACGCCCCGTGTTGTTTCGAGATATTTCGATGATACATGTGCGGAAATTTCAGCGTTTTGAGAGCTCGATCCAGTTCGTTGAGAAGAAGGTCCCATAGCGGATGAACATGCTTTTCACGATACACCTTGATGTCATGCGTGCATGCAACTACCATTTTCAAATAGTGTTCGTACGTCTGTTTTCCTGATGCGATGTCATCCAATAGCGCAAGCACATCAAATCGCAAGTAATGTGCCTCGCCATCCGTTTGAATCGTCACATCTTCAGATGAACTCACTGTCGTCTTAACAGTAATGAGTTGCGACGCCTTCAGATCATACGCCTTCACGGTGAGAACATGTCCCAGTGGAATCTTGGCAAGAACCACCGCTTCCATTCCAGCGGATAAGTCACCCACCATGATTTCCAATTCATCTAGGTGATTGGTCGCATAGCGTGATTTGATTTCTGTATTCTTTGGAAGAGTAATACACACTTGTTGAAAGGAGCAACTAATGAGTCCACCGAGAACATTGCCAAATACGGTTGCCACATCCTCCAAGGTATTGACAATGGAATAGGAGCCGCCACCTTCCGTTGCCATACTCTGAAGAAGCTCTGCATTGTGATCCGTGCCATATCCAACGCACGACAGCGATGTGCCATGATAGTCTTGGAGAAGTTTTTTGGTCATCGCAACAATTTGGTCAGGTTCCTTCACACCGTCATTCGCCATTCCATCCGTGAGCAGAAGAATGCCTTGTTTGATTCCTGAAGGGTTCAGCATCGGCAGAGCCTCGCCCGAAGGGTCAGTCAGCAGAACATTACGTGTCTCCACCAACGCAGCGCTCAGATTGGTAGAGAATTCCAGATGAATCATGGCGATGTGAGTACGAAGATTCTCCTTTTCGGTCAAGCTGCAACACATTTTATTGAGAATGGTCTTCGCAGTGGAGCTGAAGGTAATGACCGAAATGCGGTCTTTCTCTCCGAGGAAGTTGAGAAGATAATGGAGAGAACGTTTGACGTTTTCAAGCTTGTCATCATCCTCCATGGAACCAGACGTATCAATGACACAGCACAGATGAATCGGCACACGACTCTCTGATTCAGGCGCCTTGACATGAATGGTCGCCCACTCGGGATGGGATGGGATGGAAAACGATTGGAATTGCATGGATGTTTGCGAATGGATATGCCTTCTCTTTTCCAAAAAAGCAAATCAATTTTTTATGATCTAACAACGAAATGCGAAAGCAAATAGTGCTACCGCAATAATACCAAGAGCAAATCCTGAGTGATAGTGATAAGACATGGTACGATACATGACTAGCCAATTTTCTACATCACGTTTTTCATGGAGATGATGTAACATCCAATCTGATTTCTTGTGTAGCATGTAATAAAAATAATTGGTGACGGATGCTACCGCAATGACAGTACAAACAAGTGCGGTTGTATTCATTTTCGTTTTGGAATGATAGTAAATAATGAGGAGCGATAAAAGAAAACCTAATCCATACCCTTCACATGAAATATACATTCTTTCCTTCGCAATCTCATCATATCTTTTTAGTAAATCAGGTGATAAGGTGGAACGATATTGTTGTACAATCTGGCTCTTTCCCGTCATGGTATAAAAATAAATCATACCGATGATAAATATCACAGAGATCATACAACTTGTTACACAGACCATTCTATATAACAAAAATAGATTATTCTAGTCCTAAAAAGGTACGCCCAATCTTACTCGTGGCAAACATCGCAAATCCGGAAGCAATTTGTGCATAAAATACGGGAGTTCTTTTTGTACAACATAGTAAATAAAAGGACAACCCGATAAAAACTAAAAAGCTAAGCCAAAATAATTTTGTAAAATTGTCCATGTTCTACTATCTATCAATAAATAAGATACATAAAGAGAATGGCAGAACAAATCACAAAAGTAAATCCATCAAAGGAAGAGAAAATAGCTAGTAATGGATTACGACACATATTGAGAGAGCCTCTATGTATGGTTCCTTTCACGCCTACTCCTGAACAAATAAAAAGTTGGAATGAAACATATAAAGATTTATATAGCCTGATACGTAGGTAATTTCATAACATGATTTAAATAGATACACTAAGAAAATGACATATGATGTATTTGTCATTATCATCCTCATTTTAATCGGCTCTTGGGTCTTCTATCGTGATAAGACAAGTTATCATCGGGTGCCTCGTACCATATGGACGTATTGGGAACATCCCGAACGAATTCCAAAAACAGTCACCATGTGCATGGAAGGATGGAAGAAATGGAATCCAACCTACAAGATTATCCTCCTTACAAGGAAGAATTATAAAGGATATGTAACGATTCCTGAAGAGTTTCTTAACCATTCGAATGTTACCGATTGTCCTGAGCGATTTTCAGATGTATTGCGATTATGGGTGTTAGCAGAACATGGCGGAATATGGTTGGATCCCTCTGTTTTGTTAAAGGGATCGGTGGAAGAGTGGTTGTTTCCACGATATGCCGAATATTCAGGATTCTATATGGAGCAACAGAGTCGTCCGATGCCTATGATAGAAACATGGTGTATGGCATGTAATAAGGGTAGCCCATTTATGAAGAAATGGAGGGATGAATTTTCACAAATCGGACAATTTGTAAACATAGAAGCCTATCTTCTTTCACGAAAGGATATGGGTCTTTCTTTTTATACATTGAGTGATCCAAATGGAAGGGCGATCCAAGTGGCGTTACAGAAAATTCTACAAATCGATAAGTATCCACTGGAATCGTTGTATCTACAGAAATCGGAAGAGGGACCCTATCGCTATTTGGTGGATACCACGTGGAATTCGGAAAAAGCGGTGGAGGCAGCATGTCGTATCAAAAAATACCAGAGCCCCATTATGAATCTGCGTAAGGAAGAACGAGAGGTATTGGAAAAGCGTCTGGATTTTGATTTTACGTTAGAGAGTTGTGGATGGTTAGATTAGGACGCTTTCGCCTTGGCTTTTGACCATTCCAAATACATATGGGTCCACTGGATGAAATAGGAGGAACCCAATTTCTCCGTCGCCAGTTGATGAAGCTCTTTTTCCTTTTCGGTCAAGGTCGCAAAGAATTCATCAAAATCGGCAGGAAGCGGTGCAGGTTTCGGCGGCAAATAGACTTTCATTTCTGATGAATCTACTCTAAAAAATGTCATCAAATTTTACCTGTGAAGTACATAGAATGCACTTCAAAGATAAACGAGTGCTCACCATTGCATCTACGGAGGATATGTTACGAATCATTGAATCCAAAGGCAATTCCTTAAAAGATTATAAAAAAGGGACACGTGTTACTGTTCACAATAAAATGGAGCAGGGATATTCTTATGTGTTGGAGGTAGCACCTGGAACTCATTTTGCGGAAGGATTTGAACCGTATTATACCCCTGCAGAAATGCTAGAAATGGGTGTCTTTAGTGGAAAATATCTAAATGATTGTCTTCTGGAGTTTCCAAAAGAATGGTTTACCAAGGCATTAAAGAAAGGGAAATTGTCGCCGCAGGGAGCCGATACCCAGTGTAACTTTTTAAAGGTAGATTCACGGTTAAGTTTACAGAAATGGATAGAGTATGGATGGGTGCCCAATCAAGCAGGTCATGTTGCGAAACAGTATCCGTTGTTATCTGATAAGAAAAATCATGATATTCGTGGGTGGTTTCAATGGTATTGTCGGTATTGGATGGGGCGGAGAGAGCCAGAAATGGATGAGGTTCAAATCAAACGATGGCGTGCATTTCGGAGACATGCGGGGCAAATCAAAGCCAATTGTAGAAAAGGGGATTTGAGTTGTCGTCCTGTACAAAGACAAGCGCTTTTACAATGGGCGCATCAGGTGGATGGTTAGAAGGGTGCATAAGAGGATTGAGCTTGTGAAGTAGCACCTGTTGTGAATGCGCCTCTTCCACCACGATGTCTTCTGGTGCGATGCTTTCGGGTGCGACGGCTTCTACGACTTCTACGAGTGGAACGAGAGCAAGGGGTGCGACGTGATTGATAGTTGGGCATATCTATTTGTACGAGATAAAAATAGAATGTTATGAATTATTCCATTTCTTCCTCTTCTGATTCAGAATCCATATGAACCTTTTTCTTTATCGAAACAACTGTTTTATTGTATTCGCGTGTGAATGCGGTTTTTACTTTGGTAGAAAGCTCAACAGGTGAAAAGAGAACAGAAGCGGATTCTATGAGTTCATCGCGTGTGACTTCTATTTCTTTCATGCGTTGAATGGCTCCTTTGATATCGGGTTTCTCTGTATTCAATGGACTGAGAAGAATATGATTCATGTACTCCGCTCTGTCTAAACGCATCGATGCGCTGGAACATCCTTGATGCCGACTTATTTCTTCCATCATTCGCACATGTTTCATTCGTCTTGAATTCTTCCCAAGAAGTTGGGGAAAGATTTGAAAAGGAGCAGGACCTGATACACTACGTGCGGCTGCAACAGTGGTTTGAACGATGTGGGGTAATAAACTCCAGTCTTGTGTTCGCATCAGTCGTTTATGGAAGAGGTCGCCATCGGAAATGAATTCGGATGCAGCGACAATATCATCCAGCGATCCTTTCGATGCTGCCACATACGCTTCTTGAACCATGAGGGGTACCATGAAATGGTCGACATAGACGAAGTCAGCCGCTTGGTCTAAGGTAACCCGTTTATTACTCATGAGTTTCTGAGTGGCGGAGAAGAGATCAAGGCGAAGAGTTGCATCTTTGTTGGAATCGGCGTCCATGCCACGATAGAACTCTAAACGGTTGAGGATGGAACGAATGTCATTACCATTGTCTTCACATAGTTTTTCCAGTTACGCTTTTGTAATGGAAATCTCTTCTTTCTTGGCAATGGAGAGCAGCGCCGTTGCAATGGTGGATTTGACGGGTCGGCTACATTTAATAAGAGTACATGCATTAAGAATGGGTTTTAACTTGGGAGGACATTCGTTGGCGATACAAATGATGGGGGTTAATGATTTGCGGATGAGATCGGCAATTTCACCGACACCGCCTCGTTCTGATAGTCCGTCGATTTCATCCATAATGATGACTTCTTGTTGTAATCGTTTCATGCCAAGAGAGATGAGTCCTTTCAGTGTGGAAATGCTACGACTATCGGATGCGTTATATTCAGCGATCTTGTAGCCCATAGAACTAGCAATACAATGAATCATGCTTGTTTTTCCAATGCCAGGGGGACCTGTAAGGAGAAGTCCAGGTGTATGGGGTGTCCATGTTTTGAGCCAGGTGGTAATTTGTTGAATTGCATCTTTATGTCCAATGATATCATTAATGGAAGTGGGGGTATATTGATCGACGAGGAGTTTTTTTTTGCGAAGTGCTATTTCGTGATGTTCATGTTCTGTTTGAATGAGGGGAATACCAAGACGTTTCGCTTCTTTGTATCTCCATGATTCGGTAATGGGACGTCCATCATGGCATATACTACCGAGTTGTAATTGGTAACCAGGACGAAGGACCTTGTGAAGACAATTATTTGTAGGAGGGCATACACCTGTTTGTACAACGTCGGTCATGTAAATGGGATATGTGATATACTTTACTATTTATTGATATTCAAATTTATTGTACTAATTCTTCGTTGCCGATAGAGCAGCGAAATTGGAGACGAGAGGACCATAATGAAAAATCACGAGGGGTAACAACGGACCAATTCACAGGTTCAATCAAATCAAGCTGATCAAGGACGTAGGCGACAAGGGCAGAGCACCAGAAACGTTTGGTGGTGGCGGAAGGAGAGGGAGCAATGGATCCGTCAATGTCTAAATGATAGGCAGCCCGAATCCAATCCCAAAGGTTCATGTCATAGGGACGATTGTGAATAGTGTGGTGAATGGTATCAATCTTTTCGTAAAAGGAATGATTGCGTTCACAGGTAATATGACGAACATAGACGGAAAAAGGGGCGCATTCTTTTAGTAAATCGGAGAGCAGATGGAGTTGGACGCCTGATTTTAATACATGATCTTCCGAATCAGGAATGGGGTTCCAGCCTGATTCTAATAGGTAGATGCCGTTGGGTAAGGAAGAATCAATAAAGGCTGGATCTTTGATAATGATACCAACGTGAGAATAGCGGCTGCGTCCTATCCATTCCAGTAAATAGGAAAGCCATGAGGAACCGCGGAAAAGAATGATATCGCCAGTATCAAGAGTTGATAAATCAAATGCCATTGTGTGAATACTATGATATTCAAAGAAATAGAATTAGAACTTAAAACTAAATAGGTAGTAAGAGTCATAGTATCATGCCTCTTGTTCATCGGCATATCGCTAAAAAATCAAAAGAGACTACTACACCATTATCG
>CAZYEM010000157.1:0-9926 GCA_964646395.1 uncultured Bacteroides sp. | reverse complement strand
GAATTGCAGCAATTGATTTCGTCAGAAATAAATAATGCCAAAATCGGAAAAACATTTAAAACCATAATCGACCGCAAAGAAGGCGATTATTGGATTGGAAGAACCGAATTCGATTCACCGGAAGTAGATAATGAAGTTTTAATTACTTCTGATAAAAAAATAATTATTGGTGATTTTTATCAGGTTAAAATTTCGAATGCTGAAGATTATGATTTGTATGGAGAGATTGTTAGTTAACAATCAGTAAATTAAATAACCTTGTAACTAGTTTCTACTTTGATTAAAAAAATAGCATTTCAAACATTTGGATGTAAATTAAATTTTGCTGAAACCTCTCAGATATCACGGCAATTTCAGGAAAACGGCTATGAAATAACTGATTTTAAAGAAACAGCAGATGTATATGTAATTAATACATGTACAGTAACTTCTATTGCTGAAAAGAAATGTAAAACGGCCATCAGAGGTGCTGTAAAAAGAAATCCAAATGCAAAAGTTGCAGTTATTGGCTGCTTTTCACAGCTAAAAGCTGATGAAATACATGAAATTGAGGGAGTTGATATTATTGTAGGAAATAAAGAAAAGCATAAATTGTTCGAAATGATTTCCGAATCAGAACAAAATGCTGAAGAAAACTGTGCATATAGTGGTGTAAAACAAATGGATAGAAATGATGAATTTGTTCCATCTTATTCATCAGGCGACCGTACCCGTTCATTTCTGAAAATTCAGGATGGTTGTGATTATTTTTGCACCTATTGTGCCATTCCTTTTGCCAGAGGAAGGAGCAGGAGTGATACCATTGAAAATATTGTAAATTCAGCCAGACAAATTGCGATGGAAGGTTTGAAGGAAATTATTTTAACAGGTGTAAATATTGGTGATTTTGGTAAACAAAACGGAGAAAACTTCTTTCAGTTGATTAAAGCGTTGGATAATGTGGAAGGTATTGAAAGATACCGGATTTCATCAATTGAACCAGAATTACTTACCGATGAAATTATTGATTTTGTTGCTAGTTCAAAGAAATTTTTACCTCATTTTCATATTCCTTTGCAATCAGGAAGCAATAAAATTTTAAAGTTGATGAAACGGCATTATCAAAGAGAATTATTTGCCGAAAGAATTTATAAAATAAAGGAAGTAATGCCTCAAAGTTGTATTGCTGCTGATGTAATCACCGGATTTCCAGGTGAAACTGAAGAAGATTTTAAAGAAGCTTATGAATTTATTAATTCTTTACCTATTTCCTATTTGCATGTTTTTACCTATTCTGAACGTCCTGATACCATTGCTGTAAAACTTGAAGGAAAAGTAGCTGTAAATATACGTCGTGAAAGAAGTAAAGAGCTTCAGGAATTATCTGAATTAAAAAAGCATCAATTTTATTTGCAAAATCAGGATACCATTCGAAACGTTTTATTTGAATCGGATATTCATAATGGATATATTTTTGGTTTTACTGATAATTATATACGTGTTAAAATAAAAGTACAAAATGTTTTAATAAATAAAGTTATTAAAACAAAATTAAATTATTTAGATAAAGATGAGGTTTTTATTGTTGATTTGTTAAGTTGAAATTTATAGTTTAATATAATTACTTTTAGTATTTTGGTATACGAATATGCGATATTATTTGAAAATTTTTAAAAAAATACAGAATATTTTTTTTGTTTGAATCAGATTTAATGAATAATTTTAAAAAATATTCTATCGTATATTTTGATATTCATTTAAATAAAAAAATATTTTTCCAATTTAATGCTTTATATCAATTTTATTAAAAAAAATAAAAAAAGTTATTATCTTTGAACCGCAATTTATTATGAATATACTTTATTTACTTATAGGAGTTAGTCTTTTTGCTGCATTAATTTTTTTGTGGCTTTTTATTTGGTCAGTAAAATCTGGTCAATATGAAGATAACTATACACCATCGGTTAGAATATTATTTGATGACGATGAAGTAAAAGAAGAGGATATTTCAAAAAATAGTAATTAACTTAATTCTTAATTGTATGGAGATACAAAAATTCAATTACGACAATGCAATTGTTAAAAATTTTATCTGGGCTACTGTTATTTGGGGTGCAGTTGCTATAATTGTTGGTTTATTAGCTGCACTGCAACTTGCTTTTCCCTTTTTTAATCTGGGAATAGAATTTACTGCTTTTGGTAGAGTAAGGCCAGTGCATACTAATGCCGTTATTTTCGCATTTATAGGTAATGCTATGTTTGCAGGAGTTTATTATTCGTTGCAAAGAGTGCTAAAAGCTCGTATGTTTAATGATATACTCAGCAAGATTAATTTCTGGGGATGGCAATTAATAATTGTTTTTGCTGCAGTTACATTACTTGCAGGTTTTACAACAGGCAAAGAATATGCTGAGTTGGAATGGCCAATTGACATTCTGATAGCAGTTATCTGGGTAGTTTTTGGATGGAATATGATTGGGACAATCCTCAAACGTCGTGTTAAACACATTTATGTTGCAGTTTGGTGGTATCTGGCTACTTTTATTGGAGTAGCAGTTTTACATATAGTTAATTCTATTGAACTTCCGGTATCTTTATTAAAAAGTTATCCAATATATGCAGGTGCACAGGATGCAGTTGTTCAATGGTGGTATGGACATAATGCGGTTGCTTTCTTTCTTACTACTCCATGGTTGGGTATTATGTATTATTACCTTCCTAAAGCTTCTGAAAGACCGATCTATTCTTATCAACTTTCAATTATACATTTTTGGGCATTGATATTTATTTATATGTGGTCGGGTCCACATCATTTATTATATCAGGCTTTACCTGATTGGGTTCAAGCACTTGGAGTTACCTTTTCTATAATGCTTATTGCACCATCTTGGGGAGGTATGATTAATGGATTTTTGACTTTAAGAGGTGCCTGGGATAAAGTAAGGGATAGTGCTGCTTTAAAATTTATGGTTGTTGCTATTACAGCTTATGGCATGGCAACTTTAGAAGGACCGATGATGTCGCTTAAAAGTGTTAATGCTATCAGTCATTTTACTGATTGGACAATAGCTCATACCCATATCGCAGGTATGGGTTGGAATGGTGGTTTGATATTTGGTATGCTTTACTGGCTGGTTCCAAAAATGTTCAGAACAACATTATACTCAGAAAAACTTGCTAATACACATTTCTGGATAGCAACATTAGGTATATTATTATTTGCAATTCCAATTTACTGGTCTGGTATTACTCAATGGTTAATGCTAAGACAATATACTTCTGACGGACTATTATCTTATCCAAATTTTATTGAAACTTCTGCAAAATTACATCACTTTTATGTAATACGTATTGTTGGAGGAACTTTGTTTTTGGTTGGATTTTTATTGTTTTTATTCAATATTATTAAAACAATAAAACTTGGAAATATGGTTAATGATGAAGCTGCTGAAGCACCTGCTTTAATAAATACTGAAAAGCGCAACAAAGCAACAGAAACCATACATCGCTGGATGGAAAGAAAGACAGTTCGTTTCTCTGTATTTGTATTTATAGCTCTTATTATTGGTGGTATTGTAGAAATAATACCGATGATGAAAGTAGAATCGAATATTCCTAAAATATCATCTGTAAAACCTTATTCACCTCTTGAGCTAGCCGGACGTGATGTATATATAAGCAATGGTTGTTATAACTGTCATTCGCAACAGGTTCGTCCTTTAAGATATGAAACTGACAGATATGGAGAGTACTCAAAAATTGGTGAATTTGTTTATGATCATCCTTTCCAATGGGGTTCCCGAAGAACTGGTCCGGATTTAGCACGTGCTGGATTTATTGGTAGTTCGACTTACAAAACAGCAATATGGCAATATAATCATTTTAATAAACCACAGGAAATGTTTCCTCAATCTATAATGCCTGCATATCCCTGGTTGATTACTAAAACAGTGGATTTGTCGATGATTCCTGTAAAAATACGAGCAATGCAAACCTTAGGTGTGCCTTACGAAAAAGGGTACGATTTAAAAGCTACACAAGATTATTTGAATCAAGCAGGGAAAATAGTTGCTGATTTAAAAGCTTCAGGAATAACAGTTAATCCTACTTCAGAAATGGTGGCAATGATTGCATATTTGCATAAATTAGGTTACGATATTTCTCCTGCTGCAAATAAACCAAAACCATCAAAATAAAAAATATGGGATTTGTAGGTGAAGTTTTGTCTAATGAAAATGGAATTCAATGGTATTATATTATTGGGATGATTATATTTATTATTTTATTTATAATACTAATAATTAAAGTTGTCAGGATTCCAAAATCAGACTTATTACATTTTAAAGAATCAATTTTAGAAAACGATAATACTGCTGAAAGCAATTAATAAATAAATACTGAATATTATGAGTGAAAATATTACAGATAATAATATTAATGAGCATGATAATCATGAGCATGAATACGATGGCATTAAAGAATTAAATAATCCATCACCAATGTGGGTGATTATATTATTCCTTATAACTATTTGTTTTTCGGGAATCTATGCTGTTAAATATTTTGGTTATCCAAACAATGGAATGGATCAGGCTAGCGAATATAAAGCTGCTGTTGAAGAACAGCAAAATAAAATGATCACAATGGGAGGAGCAGGAAATAAATTAACAGAACCACCAATGTTGGCTTCCGGTGAAAAGATTTATAAAGAAAAAGGATGTGTAGCTTGTCATGGAGCAAGTGGCGAAGGCAATGCAATAGGCCCAAATTTATGTGATAATTTTTGGATTAATGGTTGCAAACCAGAGGAGGTTTTGGATATAATTAAAGAAGGAAAACCCGAAAAAGGCATGACATCTTTTAAATCTTCTTTAACAGCAGCACAGATAAATCAGGTAACTGTATATGTTCTTAAAAAATTGGTTGGAACTAATCCAGCTAATGCAAAGGTTGCACATGGAGCTGAATGTAAATAATATAGTTATGAGTTATTTTAACTTTTCTTAAATTTAAGATTACTATAAAAAAAGGTAAATGGAAAATAATTCAACAGATGCTTTTCGCGATAAGCCAATAAATATTGATGAAACAGGTAGAAGTAAACGGATAATTGCAAAGCAACCAAAAGGAAAATGGTACAACAGGCGTACAATTTTTGCTTGGTTTTGTATATTGTTTTTAGTTTTAGCACCAATAATAAAGATTAACGGGAATCCATTAATGTTATTGGATATTGTCAATCGTAAGTTTTCGTTGTTTGGGAATATGTTTTATCCTCAGGATACATTTATACTGGCATTAATAATGTTGGTTGCAGTAGTTTGTATTGTTCTGTTTACCGTAATTTATGGTAGGTTGTTTTGTGGTTGGGCTTGTCCGCAAACCATTTTTCTGGAAATGATTTACCGTCGTATCGAATATTTTTTTGATGGTAATCACCGCAATTTATCTAATGAGAAATATGATGGCTTTTCATTAACAATGCGTTCTATAGGTAAACATATAACCTACTTAATAATATCATTTATTATTACCAATGTTTTCATAATGTGGTTTACAGGACCTGAAAAATTATGGCAAATAATATCTTCTCCCATAAGTGAAAATCAGTTGGGATTTTTATTTATGGCTGGTGTTTCTTTATTCTATTACTTTGTTTATGCATTTCTGCGTCAACAGATTTGTACTTTCTTTTGTCCTTATGGCAGGCTTCAGGGGGTATTATTGGATTCGAAATCGATTTCAGTTATTTACGATTTTAAAAGAGGAGAACCACGAGGTGTTAAAAATGAAGGAGATTGCATTGACTGTAAGCAATGTATTGCTGTTTGTCCAACTGGTATTGATATCAGAAATGGTTCTCAGTTTGAGTGCATTAATTGTACGGCATGTATAGATGAATGTAATATTGTTATGAAAAAAGTAAAGAAACAGGGAAATCTTATTCGTTTCGATTCATACCACGGTATAGAAACAGGTAAGCATTCAATTAAGAATACCCGTACCTATGCTTATTCAGCTGTTTTGATCATACTCGTTATTGTTCTTGGTATCACAGTTTCAAAACGTACTTCTGTTGATGTTTCTATTAATCGTATGCAAGGCACTATGAGTCAGGAAATAGATTCGGGTAACGTTTCAAATATCTATACTGTTAAGCTAATTAATAAATCAAATCAATTAAAGAATATCAGCTTTAAATTGATTGATCATCCAAATGGAGAATTGCAATTTACAAATGATATTTCAAAACTGGAAGCAGATGCTTCTATTGAAAGTGTATTAATGTTAAAATTGCCAAAAACAGAATTAAAAGGAAGGTCAACTGATTTGGAAATAGGCGTTTATGATTCCAAAATGCTTATATCAACCTATACTATTAATTTTATCGGTTTACAAAAATAAAATCAAATGAAATTTAATTGGGGACATGGTATTTTTATTTTCATGACAATATTTGTCATATTGTCTATTATTTTTATAATCTTTTCATTAAATCAATCACAGGATTTGGTTTCAGATGATTATTACGATAAAGGTGCTGATTATTCTCAGCAAATTGAAACAAACAAAAGGTCAGTTGTTTATCAGGATAGTATTTCTGTAAATCTTAACATTTCAAGCATAGATATTGACCTTTGCCAAAGCTTAAAAGTTTCGGGAGATACAATTCTTCTTCATTTCTACAGACCATCTGATAAGAATTCGGATATTAAACTTAAATTTCCAATGTCAGAAATCATTAGTATTCCATTTAATAATTTTAAAAATGGACGATATGAAATAAAGATTTCGTGGAATAACGCTGATAGTTTATATAATATTAAAAAGGATATAATTATAAAATAATGGAAGTAATATTTGCTGGATTTTTACTTGGATTGGTTGGAAGTTTACATTGTGCAGGAATGTGTGGTCCTATTGCGCTTAATCTCCCATTACGCGGTAATTCTTTTACAGAACGTTTAATAAGCGGCATTTTGTATAATTTAGGAAGAACCTTTATGTATGGTGTTATGGGTGCAATATTTGGTTTTATTGGTCAAGGATTTCTTTTATTAGGTGTTCAGCGATGGGTATCTATTGCAATGGGAATTGTTTTAATTATTTCGGTTTTAGCACCTTTTGTTTTTAAAAGAGTAAAATTCACGAATTTCGATTTTTTTACCGGATTTGTTCGTAGCAGCATTCAAAAACTTTTTAAAATGCGTTCTTATAAAGGACTTTTTCTTATAGGAATGCTTAATAGCCTTTTACCCTGCGGATTAGTTTATTTAGCTATTGTAGGTGCCATTGCTTCAGGAAACTTTTTTTATGGTAGCCTTTATCTGGTTTTTTTTGGTCTTGGCACATTACCAATGTTGCTAACAATATCGCTGATAGGTAATGCTATAACTTCAAATGCCAGAAATATTTTAAACAAAATTATTCCCTATGTAGTTGTCTTAATGGGTGTTTTGTTTATATTAAGAGGATTGTGTTTAGGAATTCCATATATAAGTCCTTCAAAAGAAAAACTTGAAATGTCAATGCAGTTTAAACAAACCGATTCTACTCAAAAGATATTGAAGAATAATGGAGGCTGTTGTCATCCCAAATAAAATCCTAAATGAATTCTGAAAATAGTTGTATTCATTGTGGTGCCGATTGCGGTAAAGTTCCAATTTTGCTGGATGATAAGATATTTTGTTGTAACGGTTGTAAGCAAGTTTATCTACTCCTAAATGAAAATAGACTCCAGCAATACTATACATTGGCAAAAATACCTGGTATTAAAACAGAGGATTTAAGCTATAGTGGAAAATATGCTTATCTTGATAAAGACGAAGTTAAAAATAAATTATTTGATTTTTATGAAAACAATCTTGCAAAAGTAACATTCTATATTCCAGTAATACATTGTATTTCATGTATATGGTTACTTGAAAATCTCAACAAACTAAATAATGGTATAAAGCAATCATCTGTTAATTTTGTAAAAAAAACATGCACTATTACTTTTAGTACTGAAGATATTTCTTTAAGAAAAGTTGTTGAATTATTAGTATCTATACATTATATACCTGATATTTCGCTTCAGATGTTTGAAGGAAAAGACCAAAAACCAAGCAGCAAAACACTTATTTACAAAATTGGAGTAGCTGGTTTTATTGCTGGAAATGTCATGTTATTCAGTTTGCCTCTTTACTTTAATGGGAAACCATTGGAAGGGACATTGGGTATTTTTTTTAGTTATATTTCATTCATACTCACAATACCAATTGTTTTTTATTGTGCCAGTGATTACCTTATTTCAGCTTGGAAAGCAATCATCAAAAGAAATGTAAATATTGATTTGCCGATTGCTCTTGGAATTCTTACTCTATTTGTGGTTACTGCTTACGAAGTAATAAGTATGACCGGACAAGGATATTCTGATAGCCTTTCGGGTTTATTATTTTTTCTGTTGTTAGGTAAATGGTATCAAAGTAAAACTTATGAGGCACTAACGTTTGACAGAGATTATAAGTCATATTTTCCTATTGCAGTAACCAGGATTATAAAAGAAGAGGAAGAAAATGTTTTGTTAAAAGACATCCAAGTGGATGATTTGCTTATAATTAGAAACAAAGAGCTAATACCTGCTGATTCAGTGTTGGTTGAAGGTATTGGACTAATCGATTATAGTTTTGTGTCTGGCGAATCTATTCCAATTCGCAAAAAAGAAGGAGAACCTCTATATGCTGGAGGAATTCAAACTCAGGGTGCCATAAAAATAAAAGTAGTAAGAGAAGTTAGTCAGAGTCATCTGACTCAGTTGTGGAATGAAAGTGAAATAAAACATCAATCGTCCAAACATCTTCTTCCAATAATTGATCGAATTAGTTCATGGTTTACATTCATAATTGTTAGCATTGCTATTGTAGGTTTTTTTTATTGGTGGATGCATGGACAGTTTCATATTGCAGTGTTGGTTTTTTCATCTGTTTTAATAGTAACCTGTCCATGTGCATTGGCTTTATCGCTACCATTCTCACTTGGCAATTCCATGCGACAACTTGGGTTACAAGGTATTTATTTGAAAAATACGCAAGTTATTGAAAATCTGTGCAAGATAGACACAATAGTTTTTGATAAAACAGGAACAATTACAGTTCCGGATCAAAACAACATTACTTATAGTGGAAAGATAGTAAATGATCAGGAAATCATTGCAATTGTATCTCTCGTTCGTCAATCTACTCATCCTTTAAGCCAATCGTTGTCAAAATATTTTAAAAATATAGAAACTGCAACTACTCAAGGTTTTGTTGAAATATCCGGTAAAGGTATCTTTGCTTTAGTAAATGGATATAGGGTACGAATTGGTTCTTCAGAATATTTAGGAATTGAAACTGATAAAAATTCTACAGCTTCTGCAAGGGTTTATATAGAACTGAATAATATCTATTATGGTTTTTTTATGATTGGTAATAAATACAGGGAAGGCTTTCTGGAAATAGTCAAAATTCTTAGCAATGACTTTAAGCTATATTTATTATCGGGAGATAATCAGTCAGAAAAAGAAGTTTTAAAATCATATTTTGATGAAGATTCTTTAAATTTTAAACAAACACCTCTTGACAAAATGAATTTTATAAAAGATTTACAAAAAAGAGGGTCTAATGTGCTAATGATAGGTGATGGATTAAATGATGCGGGTGCTTTTATGCAAAGCAATGTAGCAATGTCAGTTGCTGATGATATTTATCACTTTTCTCCAGCAGGTGATATTATTATTGAAGCTGGTAAATTTCAAACAATCAATAATGTTATTTGTTTTTCGAAACAATCACTTATTATTGTCAAAATAAGCATTGCTATATCTTTTATATACAATGTGTTTGGTTTAACTTATGCTTTGTCAGGAAATATGTCGCCAGTATTTGCAGCAATATTAATGCCGATAAGCTCAGTGTCTGTAGTTG
>CAZYEM010000156.1:0-9962 GCA_964646395.1 uncultured Bacteroides sp. | reverse complement strand
TATATTGTAGCTGCCGAAGAGCAGGGTGTAAGCATGGACAAATTAAGCGGAACCATTCAAAATGATATTCTTAAGGAGTTTATGGTGCGTAATACTTATATTTATCCACCCTTGCCTTCCATGAAAATAATAGCTGATATTTTTGAGTTTACTTCCAAAAATATGCCTAAGTTCAATTCTATCAGTATTTCGGGCTACCACATGCAGGAAGCCGGAGCTACTGCTGATATTGAATTGGCTTATACTTTAGCGGATGGTCTTGAATATTTACGTGCTGGTGTAAATGCCGGTATGGATATTGATGCTTTTGCTCCACGTTTGTCGTTTTTCTGGGCTATTGGTATGAACCATTTTATGGAAATTGCCAAGATGCGTGCAGCTCGTATGTTATGGGCAAAACTGGTTAAACAGTTTAATCCCAAGAATCCTAAATCGCTGGCATTAAGAACCCATTCCCAAACTTCGGGTTGGAGCTTAACCGAACAGGATCCATTCAATAATGTTAGCCGTACCTGTATTGAGGCTATGGCAGCAGCGCTGGGACATACCCAATCATTACATACCAATGCATTGGATGAGGCTATTGCGTTGCCAACCGATTTTTCGGCACGTATAGCACGTAACACTCAAATCTATATTCAGGAAGAAACTAATGTATGCAAAGTGGTTGATCCATGGGCTGGTTCCTATTATGTAGAAACATTAACAAAAGAAATAGCAGATAAAGCCTGGGCATTAATACAGGAAGTGGAAGAGCTGGGAGGAATGGCTAAAGCTATTGAAACCGGTATTCCCAAAATGCGTATTGAAGAAGCTGCAGCCCGAAAACAGGCTCGTATCGATTCGGGAAAAGATACCATAGTGGGTATTAATAAATACCGTTTGGAAAAAGAAGCTCCAATGGATACTTTGGAAGTGGATAATACGGCTGTAAGAATTTCTCAGATCAAACGTCTGGAAAAACTTCGTGCCGAACGTAACAATGAAGAAGTTAAACTGGCACTGCAAGCTTTAACAAAATCAGCCGAAAGCGGTGAGGGCAATTTGCTGGAACTTGCTGTAGATGCAACTCGTAAACGTGCCAGCTTAGGTGAAATATCATCAGCATTAGAAACAATTTACGGAAGGTATAAAGCAGTGATACGTTCAATATCAGGAGTTTATTCTAACGAATCAAAAGATAACGACAATTTCCGCAAAGCCTGTGAACTTACAGACAAATTTGCTGAAATGGAAGGTCGCCGTCCAAGAATTATGATTGCCAAAATGGGGCAGGACGGACACGACAGAGGAGCAAAAGTAGTTTCTACCGGTTATGCCGATATTGGTTTTGATGTGGACATCGGACCCTTATTCCAGACACCTGCCGAAGCTGCAAAGCAAGCTGTAGAAAATGATGTTCATTTCTTAGGGGTTTCTTCCCTTGCAGCTGGTCATAAAACCTTGGTTCCACAAGTGATAGCAGAACTTAAGAAGCATGGCCGCGAAGACATCATGGTAATTGTAGGAGGTGTAATTCCTTCGCAGGATTATGATTTTCTTTATAAAGCAGGTGCTGTAGCCATCTTTGGACCGGGTACCGTTATTTCGGAAGCTGCAATAAAGATGCTTGAAATATTGATTGAATCAAGAAAATAAATGTTTCATATACAAAGAAAAAGGGAATTCCAATCGGAGTTCCCTTTTTTATTCGCAATGCATTTTTTTCATTACAGTCAGTCAATTAAAATCGTAAACCAATAACGAGGATGTTGATTATTGAAATCAAATCCATAAGAATAATAAGTGTTAATGACTTTTCTGTTTTCCCTTTACTTAAAAAAAACAAACAGCAATACTTTTTACAGAAAACGCCTTACTTTTGAATACATTCAGAGTTATTAACGGGTAGCAAAGCCAGGTAAAACTGAGATATTTGCTTTACCTACCCTTAATATTTATTAAAATCTTGTTAATTATCAAAAACATACAAATAAAAAATTGTTCAGGTTATAAATATTTTCTATATTTGATTTTGAAAATAAATAAGTTTTACAAAACATAACAGCATAATAATCATGTTAGATACACCTATAAGCAAAGAAATCGTTGATAAAAAAATCAAGGAAAACAATATTGCCGATGTAGGCAAAGCGTCAATAAGGGTTATAAAAAAACTGATTGACGAAATTGAAAAGGAAACAGGTGAGAAATTTGTTCGTATGGAGATGGGAGTTCCCGGATTACCTCCAGCTCAGGTAGGAGTTGCTGCCGAAATTGAAGCTCTAAAGCGGGGGGTTGCTGCTATTTATCCTGACATACATGGTATTCCTGAATTAAAGAATGAAATATCCCGCTTCGTTAAATTGTTTTTAGATGTTGATGTAAAGCCAACAGGTTGTATTCCAACAGTTGGTTCCATGCAGGGAAGTTTCGCCTCTTTTTTACTCATGAATAATTTACACGAAGGTAAAGATACTACCCTGTTTCTGGATCCCGGATTTCCTGTTCATAAACAGCAACACCGTGTATTGGATTTAAAATTTGAAAGTTTTGATGTTTACAATTACAGAGGAGAAAAATTACGAAATAAATTGGAATCTTTTTTAAGTAAAGGTAATATCTCCTGTATGTTATACTCAAATCCCAATAATCCTTCCTGGATTTGTTTTACAGAACTGGAATTGAAGATTATTGCAGAACTGGCAGAAAAATACAATGTTATAATTATGGAAGATCTTGCTTATTTTGGAATGGATTTCCGTAAGGATTATTCAGAACCAGGGCTTCCTCCATTTCAACCATCAGTGGCAAAATATACTGATAAATGGATATTATTTATATCCAGTTCCAAAGCATTTAGCTATGCTGGACAACGGATTGGAATGATGGTAATATCTGATGCTTTGTTTAATTTGAAAAGTGAAAGAATAAAAACAAGATTCTCTTCTGATATTTTTGGCAATGCAATGATATTCGGCACCGTATATTCATTAAGCTCCGGTACTGCACATTCTGCTCAATATGCGTTAGCAGCCATTTTAAAAGCTGTAAATGATGGGGATTTTAATTTCAGGAATGATGTAATGGAATATGGTAAAAAAGCCCATATCATGAAAAAACTATTTGTTGAAAATGGTTTCAAAATTGTTTATGATAAGGATTTAGATGAACCAATCGCCGATGGATTTTATTTTACATATTCATATCCAGGATATTCTGGAGAGGAGTTGTTGAAAGAAATGTTATATTATGGAATTAGTGCTATTTCTTTGGCTATTACAGGTAGTGAAAAAACAGAAGGAATGAGAGCATGTGTTTCCTTGGTTAATCGCAATCAGTTTGAAGCATTGGAAGAACGATTGAAGTGTTTTAATTTAAATAATCCATATTAAGGAACATCTTAAGAAAAAGACCGGTAAATAAAACTACCGGTCTTTTTTTTATTACAATAAATTCATTTCATCTATAAGATTTTCAATACTTAAGTCGTCAAGCCCTTTTTCTTTAGCCGCACTTTCAATTGTTCCCCATATTGGTTCCCCACAAATAATACATCTGATTCCTTTTTTTGCCAGAAAGGAAACCATACTTTTGTTTTCGTTAATTATATCTTCAATTGTTGATTCCTTTGTTATCATAATTGTCTAATTTTTCATATACGGAATTTTGACTGATATATTCAGGAACAAGAATTTTCATTTGTTTTACTATTTCAAAATTCTCCTGATTTCCAAGCAAATCAATTAGTGTATTTATTTGAGTATTTATAAGATTCTGATCATTTTCTCTGACTTTGGCTATCATTATTTTTGGATGATGAGTTGGCAATGTGTTTTCCTTATTATTGAGTAATTCTTCATATAATTTTTCTCCGGGTCTTAATCCGGTATAAACAATCTGAATATCTTTACCTAAAGTTAAATTTGAAAGCTTAATCATTTTTTTAGCTAAATCAACAATTTTAACTGATTTACCCATATCAAAAATAAATATTTCACCACCTTTTCCCATACAGCCAGCTTCCAGAATAAGCTGACAAGCTTCAGGAATGGTCATAAAATATCGGGTAATTTCCGGGTCAGTTATCGTAACAGGACCTCCTTTTGCAATTTGTTCATCAAACAGAGGGATTACAGAACCATTAGAACCTAATACATTCCCAAATCTGGTTGTTATATATCTGGTTTTCCCTTTTTGATTTAAAGTTTGAACATACATTTCGGCAATTCGTTTGGAAGCTCCCATTACATTAGTTGGATTTACAGCTTTGTCGGTAGATACCATTACAAACTTTTCGACATGATATTTTAAAGCCAGATCAGCTATTATTTTAGTTCCATTAACATTGGTATTTACTGCTTCATAAGGATTTTCCTCCATCACAGGAACATGCTTGTATGCTGCAACATGAAAGATAATTTCAGGTTTAAAAAAATCAAAAATTCTTTCCATCCGTTTTTGATTTTGAATATTTGCCAATATAAATTCAAAATGAGCAGCTTTAAACTTCTCTCCCAATTCCACCTCCAGATTATATAAAGGTGATTCTGCCTGATCAATAATAATTATTTTTTTATGTGGAAATGAGGCTATTTGCCTGACCAACTCACTTCCAATCGACCCACATCCTCCTGTTATTAATATGATTTTATCTGATAAATCATTACTTATCTTACGTTTATCTAAATTAATTACATCTCTTTCCAGTAAATCATCAATTTTTACTTTTTTAATTTGCTTAAAACTCAATTCACCATTAATCCATCTGCTTACTGGCGGAATACTTAATATCTTTGTATTGTTTGCCATGCACTGCTCTATAATTTCCTGTTTGCGTGCCGGTAGTATTTTTTGCACCGCTATAATCATGTGAGCTACTGTATTCGTTGATAAAATTTCAGTAATTTTATCTGACGAATAAATGGGTACATTTTCAAGTTTTTTGCCTATTTTCTTTTCATCATCATCAAAAAAGGCAATTACTTTATATTTTGTTCCGGCATCTCTGTCTAAAGCTCCTTTTGCAATTACACCTGCTTCTCCAGCTCCAAAAATAACAACATTCGTTTTTTCGCGGTTCGGATTAAGATATTCAATATAAGTTATCTTTACAACCATTCTGAATGAAATCATTACAAGTGTTGTAATAAGAAAATCAATAATAATGATGGAAAATGGAATGATAAATATTTTATTATAAACATAATATGTAAAAATATTTGTCAAAACAAAGAAAAGACTTCCGCTTATTAAAACTAAAAATATTCTCATTGCATCTTCTGTACTGGTATATCTGATAATACCAGTATATGAACCTGAAATGATAAAACTTAATATTCTGAAAATTATTATTATCGCAATTACAATGGGTAAATCTGCCAAATCCGATGGGGGTATGGAAAAATTAAACCTGAGTAAATATGCTAATACAACAGAAAACAAACATATTGTTGAATCAATTGTGAATATCAACCAGGTAGGCGTATTTTTTCTTAAAAAAAACATGATAGTGTTATTTATGGTCTTAATGGTACAAACTTAATCAATATTAAATAATTAAAAATCTTTATAAAGTACAAATCTATTTATAACTCGTTTATTTAAAACAGTAATTTGCAGATTGATGTTTTTTATCAAGATATAATCTGTAGATTTGTAGCTTACCTTCAATAAATTAGTAGTAAATTATGCAATAGCCGGATTATAAATCTTAAAATTACTTTATTGGTTTTACTTCCTGACTTTGTTTCAGATTTTCCATCCGGTTTTTATATCCATTATCATTTGGTTTAATATTTCCGGCTTTCATATAGCATTCTCTCGCCGCTTTTGCATCGCCTAATGCATTATTTACATCACCTAAAACAAGATATTGATCGTAATTCAAAGGGTTTAAAGTTAAGCAGTTATTAACAAGTAATAATTTAGATTCATTAAATTTCCCTGTTAAACCGAGCAATAAAGCCTTTTTATAATAAAAATACCATATCGGATTATTTATAAGAGCCTCATTAACTAAAGTTAAAGCTGTTTCATAATCTTTATCTTCAATCAGAAATTCAATCTGATTCAACTTAGGTGAAATGAATTTAGGATTAATAGTATTTGCTCTTTTAAAATATATTTCAGCACTATACCTGTCGCCAAGTTTTAAATTGGTTTCTGCCATCAGAAAAAACAATATTTCCCCTGAGTTTGATAGCTTTTCGGCTTTATCATAACTTAGCTTTGCTTCTTGCAATGAGCCTGTAATTTGCGAATAATAGCCCCTTTGAAGTAATTCCCAGTATTCATCATTATTGGTAATTTCATTGTTGACTAAAGCTACATACAAGTCCAAACTGGAAAGTAAGTCTTTGTCTGAAATGGCATACATGCTTTGATTAACGAGTTCTATAAATAATCGTTTGTCTTTTTTTACAAGAGCATTAATAGCCTTGAAAAGTGCAAAATAAGGTTGAGGTTCGTTAAGTTTATTTTGCGAGAAATTATTAATTGCTGTATCGTTAAAAAGATATCCGAATCTGGCAATGTTTTCATTCAGCAGTTTGCAAATAGACTGAAAATCATTACTCCAGCCCATGTCAATTATTTCCTTGTTTATTGTTGGAAAACTTTTAATTTTAGCTGCATTAATACTATCCAGACTTGAAATCTGTTTTATTTTATCAACGGAAGTAATAACTTTAGCAATAGCTTCAGCATATACTTTTAACTGATAGTCCTGATATGTTTTATCTTCAAATAAAGCTAATTTTTTCTTTCTGAACATCAACTGTGATTTGTCTAAATTTGACAATATGTTCTTTTTTTGATTCTCAATATTTACCAATCTCGATACTGCATCAATTTCATTTTTAAGCGTATCCAAAAACGAATGTAAAAAGCTTAATGTTTCAAAAATAGAATCTTTTAATATAAATAATTGGTTGAGATTTTGTTCTGTAATATTTGTTTTGAAAATGTCAAGATTTTTTGAGAACTGACTGGTTGACTGTGCCATTATTTTGTCAGAATAATCAGTTAATGAATCTTTGGCAGAATTATAAAAAGAAAATTTTGCCAATAGTGTATCTTTACACCAAAGTTTTGTTATCGTTTTAAATGCATTTATATAATCTCCATTTGAAGAAGCAAACTGAGAATTGATGATGATATCGCTGTATTTTTTATATTTAGGCCAAAGTTTTTCAGGTATAAAGATAGGATCAGATTCAACTTCATCAAATTTAAATTTCAGTTCTTTCAATATACTAACCTGATATTTGGGATATGATAAAACTACACCGCGTATTTCGTCTAAATACATAATTATTTTGGGTTGTGCCGATGTAATCATGTTAATAGATTGAATTAATTTTATTTCATTTATTTTTTTCTCAGCATCTTTACGGCTTAATGTCCAATCCTGACCTTCCTGAGGTTTTACCACAAAATAAATCATTTCCGATTGATTAAAAAATTCGGAAGATGGATTGATTGCTCCTGATGAATCTGACAATTCTATAGAAATCATCTTGTTTGTTTTATTCAGCATGCTTTTCGAAAAAAGCATAGTTGCTTTTTGTGCATTAATATTCAATGCTGAGATAATCAGCAACAAAAGAAGCAATATTCTCATTTTTGAGAGTTTCTTTAACGTATTAATTGATATATGATCTGAAGATATTAATAAGTAATTCTTAATAAATCTATTCACATAAATGTGTTCCATTTGATTTAATTTTTAACCTAAATTAGAAAGTATTTTAATAAAAGATATAAATATAAGCTACAAATTTACATATATTTTACACATAATTATAAAATTTTGCAAATAATAATTTTTTCTTTTTCACCAACTCTATTTAATTTAAATTTGTTTATTATCATAAAATGCATGAACGAAATTATTTCTAATACTTATCTTTATAATCTTCTGGAAACTAATAGTAAATTGTTTAATTCACCCGCTTTTATTATAAACGATCCAATTTCAATACCTCATCAATTTATTAAGAAAGAAGATATTGAGATTTCCAGTTTATTAACTGCAACAATTGCCTGGGGGCAAAGGATTTCAATTATTAATAATGCCAAGAAATTAATGCAAATGATGAATAATCAACCGTATGAATTTATAATAAATGCGGATGAAAAAGAGTTGATTAAGTTCAATACTTTTGTTCATCGCACCTTTAATGGCGAGGATTGTATTTATTTTCTCATTGCATTAAAACATATATACAATAATAAGGGGGGATTGGAAAATGTATTTACTGCTGCATTTAATAAAACCGGCAGTATGTTTGAAGCTATTGTAAGGTTTCGCGATATATTTTTAAGTTGCCCTCATCTGGAAAGAACAAGGAAACATGTTTCGAATCCGGAGAAAGGTTCTGCTGCCAAACGAATAAATATGTTCTTGAGGTGGATGGTAAGATCAGATAATAAGGGTGTTGATTTTGGATTATGGAAAAAGATACCTATGTCAGCATTATTGTGTCCATTAGATTTACATACAGGAAATGTTGCCCGAAAATTAGGATTAATATCCCGTAATCAAAACGACAGAAAAGCAGTGGAAGAATTAATGATAGTTTTAAGAAAATTTGATGCTAACGATCCGGTTAAATATGATTTTGCTTTGTTTGGAATGGGAGTTACGAAACAAAATTATTAATTTGTTTTACTAAACTGCAAATAGCTTATCTTGATTTATAATTAATCACCTGTCTGTGATAATTGTTTTATTAAACCAACTATCAGTTTAAAAAATTTAACTTTTTTCTTATGAACAAACAATTATTATTCTTGTTAATAATAACGGTTTTAGCATTTCAAAATCAAATTTAAAAAATCAAAAATAAATAATAAAATGACAAAAAATTCAGGTGTAACAACATTTATGGGAAATCCATTAACATTATTGGGTAATATGGTAAAACCCGGTGATAAAGCTTATGATTTTACAGTTATTGGCGAAGGCTTAAAGCCTGTTAAATTAAGTGATTATGATGGAAAAGTAAGAATTATCTCTTTGGTTCCGTCTGTTGATACAGGTGTTTGTGCAGCTCAAACACGCAAATTTAATGTAGAAGCTGCTAATCTGGGCGATATTGTAATATTAACCATTTCCTGCGATTTACCTTTTGCATTGGGTCGTTTTTGTGCAGCTGAAGGTATTGATAAAGTAATAACATTATCAGACCATAAGGATACTGATTTTGGTTTGAATTATGGTTTTTTGATTGAAGAACTTCGTTTGCTTAATCGTGGTATTATTGTAGTTGATAAACAGGGTGTTGTAACTTATGTGGAGTATGTAAAAGAAAATACCGAACATCCTGATTATGATAAAGCCATTGCTGAGGCAAAAAAAATAATGTGATGTGTGTTTAAATTGTTTAAAGTAGAAGCCGGTTTAGTTTTTTAACCGGCTTTTTTTATGCTATGTTTTTCATATTCCTATAAAGGTTTTTCGTAAAAAATTTTTTTTAAAAGTTAACAGGATTAAAAAAACAAAGCCCCGATTTTTATTTATTCCCAAAGGTAGAAATCTTGTTTTTTATTATCACATTCAAACCCACAAATCTATTTTCAGAACAACCCTTAAATCTTATTACCGCAATATTATTATTAACGACCTGACAGCCATCTGATGCCATGCAAATTTTGAGCTAACTATAAAATATAAATAGTTGCAAGCCTCCAGTTTCCCCTGCCTTTTATTTTCTTTTGTCCTTATCAAACTGTATGCCAAACCACCTTGTCGGAACAAAAATGTGATATTTATGTGACGGTTGTTTTTGTTTAAAATTAATATTGCAAATCAGTGGGTTGCAAAATATTTTTTCGGTATATCACATAAATATCACATAAACGTCCCAAAACTTGCTTTCGCTTTTTTCGGGTTGTACATTTGCTGAAAATAGTATTAACCAATGCTTGCTAATAAAGTAATAAAGGGAAACCAACAGGCTTGCATCCTTTTGAAAAGA
>CAZYEM010000155.1:0-9973 GCA_964646395.1 uncultured Bacteroides sp. | reverse complement strand
CAGCTAAAATCTGAGTTGGGTGAAATTCGGTAGTTAAACCATTCCAAACAGGAACGCCGGCATATTTTCCCAAATCTTCAACAATACTCTGACCATAACCGCGGTATTCGATACCATCATACATACGACCCAAAACGCGGGCGGTATCTTTCATCGATTCTTTTTTACCGATTTGCGAACCTGAAGGTCCAAGATAAGTAACATGTGCACCCTGATCGAAAGCAGCAACTTCGAAAGCACAACGTGTACGGGTAGAATCTTTTTCAAAAATTAAGGCAATGCTTTTTCCTTTTAATTTTTGTTCTTCAGTGCCATTGTATTTTGCTGTTTTTAAACTAGCAGCAAGATCTAATAAGAAATTAATTTCCTTTGGAGAAAAATCCAGTAATTTAAGGAAATTTCTGTTTTTTAAATTAAAAGCCATTTTTATAATTATTAATTGTTAATTGTTAATTGTTAACTATATATCACTGTTCCACCGTCAGTTTTTCCTAATTCGGAAGCTGTGGTAATTATGCATTCTTTGCCGCCGTTTTCAACAAAATATAAAGCAGCTCTTACTTTCGGAGCCATACTTCCTTCTGCAAAATGACCTTCTGTCAGGTATTGTTTAGCTTCAGCAATACTGATTCTGTCTAAGCGTTTTTCTTCAGGTTTGTTGAAGTTGATGCATACTTTAGGAACATCGGTTAAAATATAAAATTCGTCAGCACCAATCTGAGTAGCTAATAATGAGGATGCTAAATCTTTGTCAATAACAGCATCTATACCTTGTAATTTATTAGGTTCTACATGGAAAACAGGAATTCCGCCACCACCAACAGTGATAACAATTTGTCCGTCTCTTGCCAATTTCTGGATAGAATGAATATTATTGATTTTGATTGGTTTTGGAGAAGCAACTACTTTACGGAAACCACGACCTCTTGGATCTTCTGCAAATTTTGCACCTGTTGCTTCAGCATATTTGTCAGCCTCTTCTCTTGTATAGTAAGGACCAACCGGTTTGGTAGGATTCTGGAAAGCGGGATCGTTTTTATCAACTTCTACCTGAGTAATCAAGGTAATGATATCCCGTTCCATTTTTTCAGATTCCAATACATTGCGCATTTGTTGTTCAATCATATACCCAATAGAACCTTGTGTTTCGGCAACACAAAAGTCGATAGGCATTGCAGGAATTCCAAATAATTTCTTGCCACCTTCGTGTTGCAACAAAACATTTCCAACCTGAGGACCGTTTCCGTGACCAATTACAATATCATAATCTTTTTTTAGAAGTTCAAGTAAACGAGAACAGGTTTCAAAAACATTTGCTTCCTGCTCATCAATAGTACCTTCCTGGTCGCCTTTTAATAGTGCATTTCCACCGAATGCAATAACTGCTAATTTCTTCATTTTAAATAGATTTTCTTATATAAATTTGATTTTTTTTTGAAAAAAATAACAGACTTTCTTAGCCTTAATGTTCATTATGAACGCTTAGTATAAGCAAGCCTGTAAATAACTCTTTAATAAAGAGTAATCTTAATATAATTGGCAAAATTACATAATTTTTTAAAATAAAAAAGCAAAATGATTAATTCTCATTTTGCTTTTTTAAGTAAGTATTTTTTTAATAATTTATAATTCTTTCGAAGTATTTATTTTACCACTGTCGTAATCAAGTTCAGACCCGAACATACTATGAGGAATGAGATAAATAGCAAGTAATATAATCATTGCAACAATAGCCATAACTGATTTATCACGGTCTTTGAATAATTTATAAGTTGCAATTACCCAAAATAAAAAGGCTACCGCCGTTTTATTGTCTGTTAAATCTTTACCTAGAGGCCAACCAGTCCAATAAGCTCCAAAAGCATATTTTTGTACAATCGGTCCCAGAATTATTCCACCCAAAAACAAGGTTATTGTTGTAACCATTGCGTAATTAAAGGTTTGTTTTCCTTTAATTAAAGCTTCCAAACCAGTTCTGGTTGAAAACAACATGGCTAAAAACATAAATAAAATATGAGGAATAAGTATAAAAGCAGGCACATCACCTTTAAATCTGATAACAGTAGGTTCAATATTAAGAGCATAGTTTTCATTTCCATACTTTAGGAAAACCCTGTACATCAGTTTTCCGGCAGCAGGTTGAGAAGGTAAACTACCTTCGATATTATCACCATTTTGTAGCATCGTTACTTCAGTCCAATCGTCAGAAGTATTATACCTTTTGTATAAAATGGATCCGCCAAATATTTTTGCTTTATTTTCAATGCTGATTATTGCATTTGAACTGCTGCTATGAGAGCGTAAAAGTTTATATTTTACTTCTTTTTCTGCTATGGTAATACTTCCTTTTTTAGGATATGTAGGTCCTGTCATTCTTTGATAAGTGGCAATTCCTAAAGTAAATACAACTGCAAATATCCATAATAGAATTGATTTTGTTTTATAACTCATATTATCAATTGTTTAATGTTATTTTATTATAGCTTTATAAATGATTTCATGTATATCTGTCCTGATATTCATTTTACCTAATTTAGAATTGTTTGCATCAGGATTTACCCTGTTTGAAAGGAATATATAGATTAAATCGTATGCAGGGTCAATCCAAAAATAAGTTCCTGTAAATCCCGAGTGTCCATAACTTTTTAAAGATGCACTTTTACAACAAGGACCGCTTTCTGATGGCTGGTTTAGTTGTCGGTCGAAACCCAAGGCTCTTCTGTTTTTGTTTTCAGGAAATTGCTGTTTTGTAAATTCTTTTATTGTTGATTCTTTAAAATATTGTTTTCCACCATATTCTCCTTTTTGAAGTAACATTTGAAATAATATTGCCAAATCACGGACATTAGAAAATAAACCAGCATGCCCAGCTATTCCTCCCATCATAGCTGCTCCCGGATCGTGAACATATCCTTGTATCAATTGCTTACGAAAAACAAAATCATTTTCAGTTGGAATAATATCCTCCTTTTGATAATTATTCAGCGGATTGAAACAAGTATATCTTAAACCCAAGGGACTATAAAATTGTTCATTCAGATATTGATCAAATGATTTTCTGGTTTGTTTTTCAATTAGTTCCTTAAGCAAATAAAACCCCATATCGCTGTATTCATATGTAGCTTTTTCGTTTAATTCTGAATCAAAAATTGTTTGAATAATTTTTTCCTTATAATCTTTTCTAATAAAAATACTATCAGCAACTTTAACTGAATAAAGAGTAGAGGAATCTTTTTTGTAAATAGAATTATTAAGTCTGCCGTCAATCATTGTTTCTTTGTAAAAAGGAATCCATGATTTCAATCGGGCCTGGTGAGTCATTATTTCCCGTATTGTAATATCCTTTTTATTCGATTGTTTTAAATATTTTAAATAAGAGGAAATTTTTCTGTTTATATTTATTTTGCCATCTTCGTGTAATTTCATAATTGCCAGAGTAGTTGCAGCAACTTTTGTTATGGAAGCCAAATCGTAAATGCTGTTGTTGTCAACAAGATTTGAATCAATGTACGAAAAAGTACCGAATGATTTCTGATAAAAAATTTTGCCGTTTTTTGCTATTAATATCTGGCAACCAGGATAAGCACGTTCAGAAATTCCTCTTAAAGCAATAGTATCGATTTGAATGAGTTTTTCATTCTCTATACCTAATTCTTCTGGAAAAGCATAACCTAATCGTGTTTGCTTGGTTTTTATTTGCGTATTAAGCGGATATTTGTCCGAAATAGTAACCGGTAAAATTCCCTCGGAGGTAGCTGCTCCAAAAATCAGTTGTGCTGCAATAGATTGTGACTCTTTTTTGTCTTGATTAGCAACAATAATAGATTGTGATTTTAGTTTCCCATTTAATATGCTTAAAGCATAAGGATAAGCAAAATAGCATGTAATCAATTTATTAAACTTAGATAATGTATCAATCAATTCGATAGTTTGCTTTGAAATGCCAAAATTTTTGCTAGCCAAACTGCTGGTATTGTGAATTCCTACAATAAGAAGATTATGTTTATTAACTGTATTTAAAAAACTATCCTTTTCAATATTTGTAAAATCTTTAGCAATATTGTAATTAGTAGTTAATGCATAATTTTCTATATTTTTTTGAAATTCTGTTATGTTTCCATCACCAATAGAAAGTACTCCAATATTCAGATTTTTTAATTCTTTTAACGGAAGTAATTGATCTTCATTTTTAATTAATGTTAAACCTTGACGATAAATTTCAGCTGATATTATATCTGATTTTCTATTATTCAAATCATTAAATAAATTAGAAGTATCAATTGGATTATAATTATTTAGTCCAGCTAAGTATTTATATGTTAATACCTTTTTGCATTTTAAATCAATTTCATTTTGAGAAATCAAATTGCTGTCTATTGCAGTTTTTATGGCATTTATGGCAATAGGAACATTTTCGGGCAACAATAGAATTTCATTACCAGCTTGTAAAGCTTTTAGTTCAATAATTCCAGGTTTAAAATATGCTGTTACCCCTTTCATCTCCAAAGCATCTGTATAAATTAGTCCTTCAAATTTTAATTCATTCTTCAATAAATCGGTAATTATTTTTTTAGATAGAGAAGAAGCTGTATTTTTAGTTGTATCTAAAGAGGGAACAAATAAATGGGCAACCATTACTCCTGTTAATCCATTTGCAATCATTTCTTTAAAAGGATATAAATCCAAATTATCAAGTACATCTTTCGAATGGTTTATTATTGGTAAGGAATAATGGGAATCTGTATCTGTATCGCCATGTCCAGGGAAATGTTTAGCACTTGTAAGAAGTCCATTGTCCTGCATCCCTTTCATATACATTATTGATTTTCTGGCAACTTTATATCGGTCTTCACCAAAAGCTCGGCTGTTTATTACTGGATTTTTTGGATTTGAATTAATATCCGCAACTGGAGCAAAATTAATGTGAATTCCTAATCTTTTGCATTGATAGGCAACTTCTTTACCAAAATTATAAATCAAAGTGTCGTTAGATAAGGCTCCCATTGTCATTTGTCTGGGAAAAGATGCTGTACTGTCAAGCCTCATACCTAACCCCCATTCTCCGTCAATAGAGATAAAAAGAGGAGTTTTTGCTGATTTTTGATAGTAATTGGTTACAATAGCCTGAGAAAGTGGAAATACATTAAAAAAACAAACACCACCTAAATTATAAGTACTGATTTGTTTGGCAATTGTATCATAATAAGATTGATTTTGATCAGAAAATGATCTGATTATAATAAGTTGTGCAATTTTTTCATTATTTGAAAGTGTATTAAACACAGAGTCAACCCATTTTTCTCTTTTGGCATCAAATTGGAGTGGTAATGATATTTTTTGAGAATAAGAATAAATTGATAAAAAAATAAAAAAATGAAATATATAAAGTTTTAATTTGTTCATGTCCAGTTAAAAATGCAAGATTTTTTAGAAATATTTGTGAGGCAAAATTACATTTAATAACTTAAAACTGCAAATTTAAGAAGTATTCAAAAAAAAAGTCCCGCTGTCAGCGGGACTTTTTTGTAAAGAGAAATTATTTAACTTTTCCAGCTAAATCGTTTCCTGGTTTAAATTTTACCACTTTTTTAGCAGCAATTTTTATTTCTTTACCCGATTGTGGATTACGACCTTTACGCGCAGCTCTTTTAACTACATTGAAAGATCCAAAACCTACTAAAGCTACTCTATCCCCTTTTTTTAAGGATTTAGTAGTTGCAACAACAAAAGCATCAAGTGCTTTTCTCAGGTCAACTTTGGTCATTTGAGACTCAGCTGCCATGGCATCGATTAATTCAGCCTTATTCATTGTGTAAAAATTTAATGATAATTAATTATTTAGTTATTAACGCTACAAATATAATTAAAAAAATAGCATTGTCAAGTGTTTTCGTAAAAAAAAAACAAAAATGTTAATAAAACATGCATTTTGTTAATAACTTTTTTAAAAAAAAACATAAAAGAGTAGATTTTAATGCCTCTCGTTAATTTTTTACTTAATTCTCCATCGTTCATTAATACGATGACCTCTCAAAAAATCATCAATTTTAACTTTATTTTTACCTGAAATCTGAATTTCAAGTAATGAAACGAATCCGTCGGGAACAGAAATTCTTAAAAAGCTTTTATTATCTGTTTGAATTTTCCCAATTCCCAGTTCGTGATTTTCAATTTCCGCTTTAGCCTTAAAAATTTTCAAATAAATTTCCGAATCATTATCGTTAATAATTAAAGTATATGCTGTTGGAATAGGGTTTAATCCTCTTATTTTGTTTACGATATCTATAGAATTATTATTCCAGTCGATAATACAATCAGATTTTTGTATTTTGGGTGCTTTATTTATAGTTTTTATTTTTTCTAAAATTAAATTTTGCTCAACAGTATTTACATTATTAATATAAATAGAATCAACAGTTTTTGTAAGCAATTCTGCACCAATAATTTTCATGCGATTGTAAAGTTCTCCATAAGTTTCAGTCTCATTAATTACTATTTTCTGACTAAAAATTATTTTGCCTTCATCAATATTTTCATTTAAGAAAAAAGTTGTAATACCGGTTTCTTTTTCCCCATTTATTATAGCCCAATTTATTGGAGCTGCACCTCTATAATCGGGTAATAGTGAAGCATGAAGATTAAATGTTCCTAATGGTGGCATTTTCCATACATCTTCGGGAAGTTTTCTGAAAGCAACAACAATAAATAAATCTGCATTCAATTTTTTTAATTCAGTTATAAAAATTATATCCTTCAGATTATCAGGTTGTAATATTGGAATTCCTTTTTCGATAGCAAATACTTTTAAAGGAGATAAACTAATTTTCTTACCTCTTCCAGCAGGCTTATCCGGTGTGGTAACTACTGCTTTAACAGTGAAATTATTTACCAACAGTTTATCAAGAGAAGCTACCGCAAATTCAGGTGTTCCAAAAAAAATTATAGATTTATTGATATCCATTATAAATGACTTATATAGATTCTTCTAATTCTTGTTGCAAAGAAATCATTTTAATAGCAGTTAAAGCAGCTTCAACTCCTTTGTTACCATGCTTACCACCTGCTCTATCTTTGGCTTGTTCTAAATTGTTTGTAGTTAGAACACCAAAAATTATTGGTGAAATTAATTCATTATTCAAATTCATAATTCCATTTGCAACTGCATTGCAAATAAAATCGAAATGTCGTGTTTCGCCTTGAATTACACAGCCTAAGCATAAAATAGCATCACAATTTAAATTAAAGTTCATAAGTTGAGCACCTAGCACCAATTCAAAACTTCCTGGAACATATTTTATGTGTATATTACTCATTTTAGCTCCATTTTCAATTAAGGTTTCAACTGCTCCTTTGCAAAGTGCATCTGTAATTTCCTCATTCCATTCAGATACAACTATTCCAAAAGTCATATTTTCAGCTGACGGAATTTTTTTGGGATTATAACTTGATAAATTTTTAAGTTTTGTTGCCATTTTAATTGATTTAAAAATAAATGGCAATTTGCTTGTTTATCGCAAATTGCCATTTAAATAAGTTTATTACTATAAATATTATTGATTTAACATTCCTTTTGCTTTTGCAATATATTTATCAATTTCTCTGCTTTCCTGAGATTTGAAGAAATCTTTTTTAATTTTTTCGTAGGTTTTTAAAGCATTAGCCCAGTCATTTTTTTCTTCATAAACAAAACCTGCCTTCATTAAGCATTGAGGTGAAGTAAAATTGTTAATGTTTTTTTCAGCTGCTTTTAAATAGAATTCCAATGCTTTATCTGTATTGTTTAATTCCATATAAGCATCCCCAATTGCAGAAATAGCTAATGTTCCAACTATTTGATCATCACCATCGAAATCCTGCAAATAATCAATTGCTTCCTGGAATTTACCTTTTTTCAAATAAATGATTCCTGTGTAATAGTTCGCTAGATTTGCTGCTTTTGTTATCCCATAATTGTCGATAACTTCTAAAAATCCAATATGTTCACCATCTCCATTTAAAGCCAGATCTAAAGAATCAATTTCAAAATATTTTTCAGCATAAAACATTTCGCTATGTGCTTTTGCTTCTTGTGGTTTTAAATAAAATTGCTTAAATCCAAAATAACCTAAAACTATCGCTACTATTACGCTCAGAACGATAATAATCGTTTTTTGATTTTTTTCTATAAATTGCTCAGTTCTCCCTAAAGCTTCTTCTACTGCAATTATTTTGCCTTCGGTATTGTCTTGTTTATTTGCCATAATATTTTAAAAATTTAGGCTGCAAATTTAAAAAAAAAATACTACACAACAATCTTTTTTATTTCTGTTTTTAGTATTTTAATGTATTTTCAATTATTTTTTCTTGTTTGTGTTAATATATCAAGGTATTATACTTTTATATTTTTTAACAAAAAAACTAATAATCTTTTTGAAATCAGTTTTTTATTTAAAATACTTTTTATAATTTTGCACTCCGATTTTATACTAATGTTTATGTGTTATTAAAATATTCATTAGCTATAATTTATGTATAATTCACATTATTTATTAACCAGGTAGTTCATACTACCATAAAGAAAAAAAAATGACAGAAGAATTAAATGTCAATCCTCAAGAAGAGACAAATGAAGAGGTTTTAAATCAAGCAATTGAACCTCAAAATGAAATTTCAGAAACAGTAGCTGAAGTTAGCGAAGAAATCGTTGAACCTGTGGCTGAAGTTAAAGAAGAAATTATTGAAGTTGCTCCTGAAGCTAAAGTAGAAGTTGTTGAAACTGTTACTGAATCTAAAGAAGATGTTATTGTTGAAGCTCCTGCTAAATATCATCACAAAAGAGAAGTAGTAGCACCTGAAGATTTCGATTGGAATTCAATTGGAAAAAAACAAATGAGTTATTCTTCCGAAGAAAGAAAAAAAATGGAAGAAGCTTACGATCTAACTTTCAATCAAATTGTTGAACAGGAAGTTGTTGATGGTATAGTTGTAGCTAAAAATAACCGTGAAGTAGTCGTTAATATTGGTTTTAAATCAGATGGTGTTATTCCATTATCTGAAGTTAGATATAATACCAACTTAAAAGTAGGCGATGTTATTGAAGTTTATGTTGAAAGTCAAGAAGATGTAAACGGACAATTATTACTTTCGCATAAAAAAGCAAGAATCTTAAAATCTTGGGATAGAGTTAATAAAGCTTTTGAAACACAAGAAATTATTAATGGTTATGTTAAATGCAGAACCAAAGGCGGTTTAATTGTTGATGTATTCGGTATTGAAGCATTTTTACCAGGTTCTCAAATTGATGTTAAACCAATTAGAGATTATGATATTTTTGTTGATAAAACAATGGAATTTAAAGTTGTAAAAATTAACCATGAATATAAAAATGTTGTGGTTTCTCATAAAGCTTTAATTGAAGACGAAATTGAGCAACAAAAAGCAGACATCATTGCTAAATTAGAAAAGGGACAAGTACTTGAAGGTACTGTTAAAAATATTACCTCTTATGGTGTATTTATCGATTTAGGTGGTGTTGATGGTTTAATTCATATTACTGACTTATCTTGGGGCAGAATTAATCATCCAGAAGAAATTGTTACATTAGATGAAAAAATTAATGTTGTAATTTTGGATTTTGATGAAGGTAAAAAACGTATAGCATTAGGATTGAAACAATTAACTCCACATCCTTGGGATGCTTTGGATACTAACCTGAAAGTTGGTGATAAAGTTGCTGGAAAAGTTGTTGTTATTGCTGATTATGGTGCATTTATAGAAGTTGTTCCTGGAGTTGAAGGATTAATACATGTATCAGAAATGTCATGGTCACAACATTTAAGAACAGCTCATGATTTCCTTAAAATAGGTGATGATATTGAAGCAGTTATATTAACTCTTGATCGTGAAGAAAGAAAAATGTCATTGGGTATCAAACAATTAATTCCAGATCCTTGGACAAATATTGCTGATAAATATCCTTTTAAATCACAACATA
>CAZYEM010000154.1:0-10063 GCA_964646395.1 uncultured Bacteroides sp. | reverse complement strand
CGGACAAACTATTCCTACAATTATAGTATTCGACAATGCTTACAAACAAATGGCTCATCCTGGTTCAGGAATCGGTGTAAATACAACTCCCGGTGCTCCTTATGTAACTCCGGTTACGCTTACAATTAAGATTGCCTTTACTCCCGAAAAATACACTTTAAATCAGATAAGCTTAGCTACATTCAATCCATTTTTGATTGTTAAGAAAACAAGAGGAATAGAAGTACATTTACCAAATTATCCTCCTACAGCATTAGCTAACACTGCTTTATTCGGAACTGTAGATGACAGAACCAATCCAGGACAGAACAGTTATTACAAAACAGAAAACAATTTACCATGGGCTATCAATGTATATCAGGTGATAGATTATGTAATTGAAAAACAAGATATCAGCGGTGGTTATTTAAAATTTGCACCATGGGCAGAAAGCAATGGCGTAAGTTTCCCTGACTGGTTTATTAACAATTCAGGTTATATTGACCAAAGTAAAATATATCAGGGACAATAAGTTTCGGAAAATACAACAAGTTAAAAAGCCTTCGCAATTAAGTTTGCGAAGGCTTTTTTTTAATGCTGAATTCAAGTCACAAATGCGACTCAAAATCGCACCTTAACTATCAAACATTCACTTATACAGTTGATTAAGTGACTATCAGAACAACGCTTTAGGTAATTAAATCATACCTATTGATTTAATTTTGTAATAATTGATGAAGTTATATTTGCTAATTATAATTCTCATGTTGACAAAATACTACTCAAAATTTGTACTTAAGGTTTATAAACCACTGCACCAACTATCAGATTTTCATCAATAGCGACCAAATCAGATAAGTCAACCACTCCATCACCATTTAAGTCATTAACTAAATAACCCAATGATCCTAATGAAAGGTCAATATCAAGATTTACCAGATCAGATATATCAATTACTTCATCCTGATTTAAATCACCAACAAGTAAAGCAAATATGCCAGCTGAAACTTGTTTCTGATTACTTGCAAATGCTTTACTATCTGCATCTATAAAACTATAAACAATAGTATCTCCGCCAAAGGCAACAGGAATAGCACTCCAGGTTTCCAAATGATTACGATGTTTTAATACAATATAATACAAAGCATTATTATTACAATTAACATACGATTTTATTTCACCATTTACTGATAAATAAGCATTTAAAGTCTGTACTATAGGATAAGGAGGAGAAGTATCCCTTAACTCAATTATTATTTTATCAGCAATTTCACTATTGCCCCATTGAGGTTGTTTATTTCCGTTTAAAGCATTGTTCATGCTCGTATTATGAGCATATAAACCTTCAAGAATTACATTTACGATAAGTAGTTTCGTATCAATTGTAACTGCAATAGTATCACTTTTGCTGCAATTATATTGATTGCTAACCCATACTATATAATTATTGCTGATTTCAGCAACAAATGGAATCCCCTGAAAAACACCATTATTCCATTGGTAAGTATTGCCACCAAATGCTTGAAGCAGAATGGTATCACCGGCACAGGCTGCAATATCAGAACCAGCATTGGCAACAGGTAGCGGATTAACAGTAACAACTTTATCGAGCATTTCACCGTCGCCGCAACTATTCTGTCCTTTTACAGTAATATTTCCTGAGGTAGCCAGCAAATCAAAATTAACCGAAATCATTTCGTTTAAACTTATTCCACTTGCTCCGTTTGGTAATGTCCAGCTATAAAAAGATGAATTATTAATAGGTGCTACAGTATAAACCACGGATTGTTGCCCCTGACAAACAGAATCGGAACCTGTTATATTTTGTGCTTTTGCAGGCAATGGATTAACAACGACTGTTTTATCTGATGAATTTCCTTCTCCGCATGCATTAACACCTTTCACACTTATATTTCCCGATATAGCCGTTAATCCGAAATTAACCGTTATTGAATCACCGGAAATAATTCCACTTACATCTGAAGGCAAGTTCCAGATAGTTGAAGTTGCATTTGGAATGGGATTAACACGATAAACAACATTGTTTTCGCCCTGACATACTAAGGCATTACCACTTATAATTCCGGCATCGGGTGGTAAAGTATTTAAGTTTAAGTAGGCGGTATTGCTGATAGCAGTATTATTTCCATTGCAATTACTTGTAAAGCAACGGTATTCATAAGAAGAAATTGTATTGATACCACTTACTGATAAAGTAGCTGTATTAACATTAAAATAGCTTGCTCCTGATGGAATTCCGTCTGTTACATTTTCCCATCCAATACCATTATTATATTGCCATTGATATAAAATTGGAAAACTCCCGATAACTTCAACATTAAAATTGATATTGCCAGACGGAATACAAGCTGATTGATTGGCAACAGGTTGCAAAGTTATAGAAACCGGTATGCAATTGTTAGAGGTAATTCCACTTCCTGTTAAAGCAACTGTATTATAACAATGAGATAAAGCATTATATTCATATACAGCAAAATAATACACATTACCAGGCAATAATGAAGTAAGGCTTATTGAATTTCCATTTCCGCTATATACAACATAATTTCCTGTTCCTATTTGTGTTCCAACACCAAAAAAAGTGCTGGCAGAATAGAAGCTGCCATTATTCGGATCTTGATTTACAGCACTTCCTTTTCGGGCTATAACCAATACATCGGAGCCATTTCCACGAGCCCATGATATATTCATGCTGGTATCGGTAATTCCATGGGAAGAAAATGAAGTTGCCTGAAGGGTTGGTTGCGAACATTCAGAAACAATATTCAGATTATAATCCTCTACTTCTCCATCAAAAGAAGTTTCGCATGATGTTGAGGCACCGTTATATTTTGCAGCAATTCTCATTCTGGTATTTCCCAAAACTGCTGTTGCAGGAACAATAATACTTAAAGGCGATAAAGAAGTGCTTCCATTTGCTTCATTTGTTGTTGTTCCCAGGTTATATTCTTCTCCGGAATCGGTGAAATCACAATCCTGATTCCAGTCAATCCAGGCAGTAGCATGCAATGTAAAATCTCCATCAGTATTCAATTTAACGGTTATGCTATATGCAGAATTTTTATTTACAGTAGCAAATAAGTTTGTATAATCAGAATACGCTGAAGGTTTGGAAGTTATATTGCTAATCGTATTAAAATCAACAGCCGTAATACTTGTATTATAATCCATAGTACCGGACGAAACACAATAAGTACACTGATAAGTACCTGAGGTGTTGGCAATACCTGTTAAAGCAGGAATTTTATAACAATAAGCTGTATCGTTATATTCATAAACAGAAAAATAAAAAGTAGTTCCTGCAGTCAATGCATTTATATTTACCGAACTTCCACTTCCATTATAAACAACATAATTCTCATTACCTATTTGATTTCCATAACCAAAATCAGAATTAGCAGAATATAAAACACCATCAACAGGATTGGCATTTACAATACTTCCTTGTCGGGCAACAACCAATACTTTATTACCATTTCCCCTTGTCCATGAAATATTTACGGAAGTATCGGTAACCAAAGAAGTATTAAAAGCGGTTGATTGAATTGTTGGCAAATTACATATTGCAGCAGCAACAACATTTATAGAATAATCTTCCACTTCGCCAAAATCAGAATTTCCACAAGGTGTTGTATTTGAACCAAAGCTGTTATCATTTAATCTTATCCTCATTCGTGTATTACCGGTGAGAGCATTAAAAGGAGCTGTAAAACCTGAAGTTGTATGTGGATTTACAAAAGGGAAAGCTGATGAAGTATAAACATTTTCGCCTGTATCTTCAAAATCGCCATCCTGATTCCAATCTATCCAAATTAATAGTTGATTGCCTATATTTGAATTTGTAATGGTGACGCTTGCAGTTGTATAAATACCTTTTTGTATTGCTGTTATCTGAGAAGTAAAATCCTGATATCCATTAATTCCTTTTCCAGAAGCCTGATTTATTGAACCTAAAGAAAAGTTCGAAATATATTCGGAAGCAGTTTCCACACTACCGGCAATACAATAAGAAGGTATTCCTGTTGTAGATACACTTGCAGTTAATGCAGGAGTTTTATAACAATATTCCAGAGAATTATATTCATAAACTGCATAATAATAAGTACTACCTGATGATAAGGAAGAAATAGTAACAAAATTTGAAGTTCCGTTATAAACCACAAAATTTCCGTTTCCTATTGAATTTCCCGTACCAAAATCAGCATAAGCATTGTAGAATATTCCGTTGTCAGGATTAATATTCACTGGATTATCTTTTCGGGCAATTACCAATACTGCAGAACCATTTCCACGTGTCCATTCAATATTCATACTTGTGTCGTTAATTGCCGAAGCAATGAATGAAGTAGCTTGTATACCAGGTTGCTGACATTGGGAAACAATATTCAACGTGTAATCTTCCACTTCTCCATCAAATCCGGTTTCACATGAAGTTGAAGCAATATCATATTTTGCAGCTATTCTCATTCGGGTGCTGCCTGTAAGAGCAGAAGATGGAATTATTATATTTAAAGGAGATAAGGAAGTTATTCCATTGGAAGTATTTGTGGCAATGCCCAAATCATAAGTTTCTCCGGCATCCAAAAAATCACAATCCTGATTCCAGTCAATCCATGCATAGGCATATACAGTATAATCTCCGTCTGTATTTAATTTTACACTAAGGTTATATGCTGAACCTTTATCCAGAATTGTCGATATTCCAGTATAATCATTGTAAGCAGAAGGTTTGGCAGTACTGTTATTTAATGTATTAATACTTACAGAGGTAATACTCGTATTATAATCCATATTCCCCGTCGAAACACAATAAGTACAGTTTAATAATTCAGAAGAATATTCAGTAAAGTCGGTTGTCTTTTTAATTGCAAGCTTATTATCTTTTTTCAAATTATCAGCTTTTGAAATAATAGCAATATTAGCTGCAACAAAATTACTATCAGTAAATAACAACTGAATACATAAAAATAAAACCAATATAATTTTTGCTTTCTTTTTCATAATAGAGTTTACTATTTAAATGTATTTTAAGAAATCTTTTTCAAACCTTGAAAAGACTAATAATGATCTTAAAATTTCACCCCTGTTCCGCTACAAAGGGAACAGGGGTAAAAATTTTACAGAAAATAGTTAAAGGGTTTAGTTTTTAACTAATTTGCCAGTCATTATCAAACCAAAGTTTTCGTCGGTAAGAGTAACAAAATAAAGTCCGCTTCTTAAATTACGAATATCCAATTCTATTCCACCTGCAACAAATTCCAGTTTGAAATCGGTAACTTGTTTTCCGCTACCATCAAACAATTGAATTTTTCCATTCAGCATACCAGTTTTAACAACTTCAATCTGAACCTTTTCATTGGCAGGATTCGGGAAAATATTCAGGTAATTTTTGTCGTCACCAATATGTTGGATATTTTCACTTTTCGAAATATCCAGCAACGCTTGTTCTTCAAAGATATAATCGCGGTAAGTTGAATTATTATTCAAAATAGAGATTGCAAAATTGGAATTTATGCTTTTCTTATCTTCAATTGTATTCAGCTTTTGAATAGTTTTGTCTGATAATGAAGTTACGATATTTTCTGCAATATCCAAATCGCATAATCTTAAGTATTTGTAGTCTGATTCATCAGTTGTAGTTGGATTGAAATTATTTATATTCAATCTGGCTTTAGCATAATCCGCTTTTTTATAATAATAATTGTATCTCAACATTGATTTTTCATTTTCAGACAATGCAGTTATACTAATTATTTCATTAAGCAGATTTAAGTCCGCATTTTCAACGGAAGCCATAATCAAATTAGCATCTTCAAATTGATTTGCTGAAGCTTGCAGTTGTGAACTGTAATTATTGGCCAATCCGAACGAACCTGCAGAACCAGTAAGTGTTCCAAACAAAAGAGAATAGTTATTGCACGAATATTTGGTATTCAGATTTCCTTGCGAAGGCATATTGAAAATCTGATGACCACACGATGCTGTTGAATGATACGGACGATTGCTTACAATCTGAACCTGAGGAAATGAGATATTAAACATACCGAAGTTATCAGCTACCTGAATATTTAAATTGCTGTTGATATCAACGGCTGGATTATAATTACTCCATAGTGTATTAAGTCCCGGATCAGCAGGAACTAATGTTCCGATATTTCCTGAATAACCAAATGCATTTATCCCGATAAAATTGTAATTATAAAGATAATTGTTTCTGATTTTAGGTAATGATATTGAAGAAAATGTTCTGAAATCCATTGAAGTGTTACAATCGGTAATGCAATTGCTCGAAACTTCGCTGAGCGTTGATAAATCAATGGTATATAAACCTCTTGTATTACTGAAATTTCTCATTTTTATAGAGTTGCAGGTAATGAAGTTTCTATCTTTACCTGTTCCATAAAAATAAATTCCATTAATATCAGGATCAACAATTTCATTGTTACTAATCTGGAATTTCTTAGCATTAGTTGCAATAATTCCATATCTGAACCCTTTAATCCTGTTGTTAATGATACTTACATTAGAAGAATAACGGGTGTATATAGCAGAATTACTGTTGTATTTATTGAAATTATTTGATATATCATTATTATTAATTTCGATAACAGCAGAATTGGAATTGTCAACATAAATAGAAGAAGGTGGTGCAACAGCAGCTGTATTCACTTCTATTTTATTGTTTTCGAGATTTGTAGCATAAATTGCTGCATTTAACAAGACCGAATAGGTTTGATCAGTAAATGTGTTGGAAGAGAAAAGTCCTCCACTCTGTACCTGATAAACGCCATAAGTTCGTGGCAAACTTGCTGCTTTTGCATTAACAAAACGATTTTGCGATACATTTTGCATGAAACGTGAAGACAATGAATAAATACCATAGGTACTGCTATTTGTTACAAAACTATAACAACTCTTAAACACTGGGAAAAACGTTTCTGTTACAAATTGATTTCCACTTACCGGATGATTAAAGTTAGCATTATTATCAACCCTGATACCAAAATTACAGTTCGAGAACAAGTTGTCAGAAACAACCCCATCAGACTGAGACTGGAAATACAATGCAACTTCAGCATTTTTGAATGTGGATTCATTGATGATATTATCAAATTTTCCGCTTCCAACAAAACGCAAACCTCTCCAGCTACCATTAATATCGCATGGTCTGAAAACTGAATTGCTTGCACGTAAATATCCTCCATTAACAAAATCAATACCAGCACATTCACCATAAACAACATCCATTGTAGTAATATCCAGCATAGCACCGGAAACAGTTACAATTACATTATCAGCAATATAATATTTTCCATCCCATACTACATCTGAACTATAAGTAATATTAGCAGTTATTTTATGGAATAAGGTATCTATTTCTGCAAAACAACAATTGTCTTTTTTATGATCAATTTTAATATCATAAGTTTCAATACAATTGCCTGATGGATCAGAAATGGTAATTATATAAAAACCGGGAGCAAGACCTGTTACATTAAATGGAACACCAGGTATAATAGTTGAAGGCATTGGAGGCACAACAGGTGATGATGTTATTGTAAATGGTCCGCCAACTGATGAAGGATCTAAAGTAATTGTAAACCAGCCATCTTTGGTATCATCACACAAAGCATCCCCTTTATCTATACTATCAAGAATAATTGAACAGCAAACATCATTACTGAAACAAAATACCCCTGCTGTATCGGTACATCCAAAACTATTTGTAACAACTACGGATATCTGATGATTTCCAGGTGTAGAAGGAAAAGCAAGCTGTTGCCCCGTTCCAATAGGTGAAGCATAATTTCCATTATTATACCAGTTAATTACCGGGTAAGCACTCGCATATGTATTATTAGGGAATAATGCATTAAGTGGTAACGGAATATATAAATGAAGCGTGTCAACATTACACATCGATTCGCAACCCAGTGGGAATAAACTCAAATCTGGTTTAGGATTTATTGAGCCTGCATTAGCTGAAGCAGAACAACCTGTTGCTTTATCGGTAACGGTGAGGCTATAAAAACCTGGAGCCTTAGCAATAATAACCGGAGTTGTTGCTCCATTATTCCACTGATAACTATATTTAACCGTATTTATAGGTGTGGGAGAAAGTGTTACACTCGTTCCTTCACAAACATTTAAATAAGGCACTGATATTATTGGTGTTTCAAAGAAAGTAACACACAATGTATCACTCGACACACAACCTGTTACCGTATCTGTAACATCAACTATAAACTGATAGGTAACAGGCAATACAGCAGGAAGTGTTAATGTAGCCATTGTAGCATTGCTGTTTAACGGACTAAAACTTGCACCTGCGGGATTACTGCTCCAGCTATAAGAATAATTAGTATTAAAAATAGTACTCAATGATATGTTCACAACGCTAGCAGTAGCAGCACAAACCCGGCGATCTCCGGTAATTTTTGCTTTTGGTAAAGCATGCATATAAATATAAATAAGATTTGATTTTCCGTAACAACCAAAACCATTACTTACCATAACTGAATATTCACCATGTTTATCAGCATTGTATGTATTGCTGTTTGCACCACTTATCGGATTTCCATCTTTATACCATTGGTATGAACTCATTAATGTACAAGCGGTTAATGTTACAAAATCGCCCGGACAAAAGATAGTATCAGAAGCTGTAATCGTACAATTAGGAAGAGGATTAACAGTTATTGGCATCGCAACTTTAGCTTTACATCCCATTAAATCGGTAATGATGAGAGAATCTGTAAAAACAGGAGGACTTGGAGTTGAATAAGCATGTTGAGTTATTGGAGTATAGGAAGTAGCTCCATCGCCAAATAACCATTTATAAGTGTAAAAAGGACTGTTTGGTATGGCTGTAAACAGTACAGGCGAGTTTACACAAACAGGGCTTGTATAGGTAAAGCTGGCAGTTGGCAACAAAACATTTACCGTTTCCGACCATGTACTTGTACATCCTGTTGAAGAAACTACTGTTAGTGTTATGGTATAACTTCCGGAAGCACTAACTGTCAATCCAGGGTTGATTGCATTTGCATTAGGTGCAAAAACTCCAGTTCCCGGACCTGAAACTGACCAGGTATAAGAAATAATATTTACTGGAGGAGCCGATTTGTTTACCAATGTTATCTTATCGCAAACCACATAAGTTCTAAAAAATGAAATTACATCACAATTGCCGGGTCCAGGACCTCCGCCGGGCTGACCAACTGAACAGTTTTCAATAACTACATTTATTACATTCGACATTACTGAACATCCGTTTTTGGTAACTACAACGTGATAAATATAGTTTCCTACTGCCAATGGAGCAATACTCACATTAAGTGTTGCACTGTTTGCAAATGGTATAGGAACATTATTCTGAAACCATTGGTAAGAATATCCTCCGCCTGTGGGTGTTGACAATATTAATGTCTGGCTAACTCCCTGGCAAAAAACCGGTAACATATTGTAAGAAGCAATTGCAGTTGGAGGTCCATTTACTGTTACTGAATAGGAATCATTTCCTGCACAACTTGAAACAGATAATGTTGCAATATTAGTAGGTCCGTGCCATAAAATACTAACTGCATTGGTTCCCTGTCCACTTTGTATAGTTCCCTGACTTGCCGGAGATATTGACCATTGATAACCTCCCGGAGGATTGGAACCTCCAGCAGTATAATTTCCTATTCCATCAACACATACTGTTGGAGTTCCAGAAATAATCGGTGGCAAAAATGAAAATACAAGTAAAGATTTTGTAAGCGATGGACAAAATACACCCGGACTGATTTCCATATCCTGATAAACACTTACAATCCATGGGCCAACTCCTGAAAATTCTACAATAATTGAATCATTATCAGCACCCATTTGTGAAATAATAGTACCAATTCCTCCACTTACTGACCAAACAAAAGGACTACCAGAAATATTGGACGAAATGCTGTATGTCATCTTTTTACCAGTACACACACTATCAGTACCAATAATATTACCTAATATTGGTTTTGCAATAGCATCTACCGTTAATACTGCACTTGTATTGCAAAAAGTAGCTGGACTT
>CAZYEM010000153.1:0-10084 GCA_964646395.1 uncultured Bacteroides sp. | reverse complement strand
AAATCCCATAATTCGTTTGCAATAATATCTCTTGAAAAATATTGTTTTACATAGATATAACCATTGTTCCCAAATTCACTTAATTGATTTCTATTATTATATGCTAGTTTTATCTTTTCTGACAAATCATTTGAATTTTCAGGTTCAAAAGCCAATCCAGCTTTTGCTTCATCAATAAAAAGTTCTTTAGCTTCTCCTTCTACTCCTAAAATAATTGGTTTTTTTAAGGCTAAATTTTCAAAGATTTTTGAAGGAATTGCACCTTTAAAAATATCCAGTTTTCGTAAAGGTATAATTGAAGCATCTGTTGCCATAAGAATATCCTGCATTTTAGTTTTAGGAACCGCTTCAAAAAAAGTTATATTTCCAAGATTAAACTTATTTTTTAAATTTAAGAGTTTTTCTTTTTCTGGTCCACTACCTAAAAACACAAATCTAATATCGTTATGACTTACAAGATTTTTAGCAGCTTCAATAATTACTTCCAATCCTTGAGCATAACCCATTATTCCTGCGTATATTAAAATAAAATCATTCGCCAGGAATCCATTTTCTTCTCGCCAATTTCTTTCTATTGGTTTATTTGTATTGTAAAAATTTACATCAACACCATTTTTAAGCCAATAAACTTTTTTTTCAGGAAACCGAGTTGAAATATTTTTACAAATTCCTTGAGTTTGTCCTGTAATTAATGATGCTTTTCGATAGCAAAACTCTTCTAAAAAAGTTGATAATTTTAGCATTGATTTATTAGTTACCAAACCAAGTTTTTCGGCACTTTCGGGCCAAAGATCCGAAACATTAAAAACCAATTCAGCCTTTTTGATTCGCGAAAGCAAATAAGCTGTAATACCTAAAAATAAAGGTGGCGATTCAACAATGAGAATATCATGCTTTTTTATTTTTAAAAGTCCTATTAGTAATGAAGAAAAAACAAAAGAAAAATAATTTATTAATCTGATTACTATTGATTTACTTTTACTTACATATATCCAAGCTCTATGAACTTTCAATGAGTTCATTTCCTCATAACTATAAAACTTACCTTTATATGCCTGATGGATTTGCATTTGCGGATAATTAGGCATAGCAGTAAGAACAGAAATGTCAGCTCCTTTTTGTTGTAACCTAATTGCCAATTCATAAAGACGATTTTGAGGAGCACCGATTTCTGGAGGAAAGTATTGGGTAAGAATTAATAATTTCATAGTTATTGTTTTGAAAATGAATTAATATGCTGTCCTATTTGTGTTGAGATGCCATCCATAATTACAGAATTACTTCCAATTAATGTTCCTATTGATAAATGAACATGACTGCCAATTTTTGAATCATGGTCAATGATTACAGCCGTATCAACTATTGTGTTTTCTCCAATGCTACTATATGCATTGATAATTGCATTTGCCATAACTACCGTACCATTTCCTATTTCAACATTTGAACCAATAATTGCAGAAGGATGAATTAAAATAGCAGGTTTACATTTTGTAAGTGCTTTTTGATAAAACTGTTTTCGTATTTGATTATCTCCTAATGCAACTATAAAATAATAATTATTAATATCTTTTATTGATGACAGCATTGTATCCGAAATTACAAAATAATCAGCCAAGATGGAACTACCCAGTGGAATATCATCAACACAAAAACCAGCTATTTTAAATTTTGCATCCATATTAATAGCATCAATTAATACTTTAGCAAAACCACCACCACCAATTATTATAATTTCTTCCTGCATCTTTATGAATATTATCAATCCAACAAACCTCTGTAAATTAGAATCATCTGATTTACATTATTTTGCCAATTATAAAAATTTTCAACCTTTTCTCTTCCTTTATCACCCATTTTTTGTCTTAATTCTTTATTTAAAATTAATTTTTCGAGTGCTATGGCTATTTCTTCAACATTTTGAGGAGGTACTATTATCCCAGTAATACCATCATCAACTACTTCCGGCAAACCTCCTACATTCGTAGCAACAACGGGAATTCCACAGGCAGAAGCTTCAACAGCAGCTACTCCAAAAGTCTCAGAATCAATGATTGATAAAATAGTAAAAATATCAAAACTATGAAATAATCTAATATATTTTTCAAATTCCTGATTTTGATTAACATATCCATGAAATATTACTTTTTCTGAAATATTAAGAGTTTTGGCTAATTGCTCTAAAAATTGACGTTGAGGGCCATCACCAACAATATCAAGGCAAACAAACGGATATTTTTTATTTATAATTGCAAATGCTCTGATTAAATATTCAATTCCATATTTTTCTTCAAGTGTACGAATTGTTCCAATTCTAACTATTTCATTTTTTGTTATCAATTTTTTAGAAAAAATATTGATATCTACTCCAAATGGAAGTAAATGAGATGTTTTATCAGTTAATTTTGATAATTCTTTTTGTGTAATTTTAGATAATACCGTAATTTCATCTGCTTTATTAATCGTATATTTTAGCAACAGCTTCATGAAAATATTTTTGGGACTATCGAAAATATCTGCTCCCCAACCAGTTAAAATAAAAGGATGAAAACCTGAAAATGCAGCCATCAAACCATAACTTGTAGCATAATGAGCATGAAGAATATTTGGTTTTATTATCTTTAAAAATCGTTTTACGTTTAATAAATTTAATATATAATCGAGTTTAGAATTGGTGTATGAATAGATGTAATGATAATTTACATTTTCAAATTTCACACCTTTATCAAAAGTAATTACGTGTACTTCAATATCTTCATAAATAGATATCGCTTTAATCCATTTCTGAATATGTACACTGCTATTTTGCCCGATGATACAAATCTTCATATTCTACAATTATAATATTTGATTTTAGCTTGCTATAATTTATTTATTGATTTATAATATTTTACAAGGTTTTCGATTCCCGTCTTTAAATATGTAGATTCATTGATAGTTATCTTTTCCTGTATTTTTTCAGTTGAATAATATTTTTCTGATGTAAGTTCTCTCAGTTTTCCAGAATTAATCAATTGATATTTAGATGGTAACATATCTGCTAATTTTGCTATCATTAATAATAAACCTAAAAAGCCTAAAGGTATTTTTTTTATTGTATAATGCAAATTTAAAGCTTTTTTGCTTTGTTCAATAAATTCCTCAATTGTGCAAGCAGAATTAACATTATATATTTCATTTTCAAAAAAATCATCTTCAATACAAATTTTAATTGTATCTGATAATTGTCGAACATATAAATAATTAACAATCGATTTTTTATTTATATAAAAAAATCTCTTTTTTTGCAAAGCTATAAAAAGATTTAATAATTTCATTCCTTTATCAAATTCTCCAAACACATTTGTTGGCCTTAATATTGTATAATACAGATTATTTTTTTTTGCAAATTCTGATAATAAAAATTCAGCATTTAATTTTGTTTTTTCATAAATAGTATCTGGATAACAGTTTACATTTTCACTTAAAATATTATTGGGATGATTTTCAATTCCATATACTCCCCCACTGCTAATATATACTAACTTTATTGCAGGATATTTGGTGATTGCAGATAATAAATAAGTCATTCCATCCTCATTTATCAATTGCATCTTTGATTCATCTTTTTTCTCTCCAGCAATATGAATGAAATAATCTGTAACTGATAAAATATCTGAAAATCTATCTAAATCAAAAATATCCCCTTGCAAATAGTTCAAATTTGGTTGTAAAGAAATGTGAGAATCTCTTGACAACGCAAAAACCTTATATTGATCAAAATCAATAACTTTAAGTAAATCCTTACCAATAAATCCCGTTGCTCCCGTTATAAAAATATTCTTAATTTGATTCATTAAATTCCAATTGGAGGATTAAAAACTTTTGTTAAAATATACGCATAAGCTTTTGCTTTTCTCCGATATATTTGTTTAAAAGGAGATAATATGCTAAATAAAAGCAATTTAACTAAAACATGATAAACGCTCATAAATAAGACTAAGTAATAATTTTTATTGCTTTTGTATTTTTTGAAAAACTTAATTTTATTAAATATCTGATTTGATAAAGACACCTTATAATTTTTCTTTGCACTCTGTCCGATATGGTGAACAACCTTAGCATTAGGATAGTATAATAATTTCAGCCCAGCTTGATTTGCACGATAACAAAAATCTACATCTTCAATCCAAAACATTGTTTCATCCAGCATACCTATTTTTGCAAAAACTTCATGCCTGAAAAAAATTGCTGCACCCGAAAAACTCTCTGCTTCAAAAGATAAAGAAAAATCTTTATCTTTATAATTTTTACTTTTTAAAAATAAATTCAGATAATGCATTTCGCAAAAAATGCTCCATAAAGATGGATAACGCCACACATTTGACTGAAATGATAAATCACTGTTTAACAACATGGGTGCAATAATATCAATAGTTGTATTATTTTCAAAAAAATTATATAATTTTATTAAAGCATCATCTTGTAATTCAGTATCAGGATTAAGCATAAAAATATACTTCCCATTAGCAATTTTAAATCCCTGATTATTGGCAGCTGGAAATCCAGCATTGAATTTATTTTCAATAATCTGCACTTGTGGAAATAATTCCTTAATAGCAAAAACACTGGAATCTGTAGAATTATTGTCGATAACAATTGTTTCAATATTCAATTTTGAATTATTATCATTATATATTGTTTTTAAACAATTTATAATAAAATGCTTAACATTATAATTTACAATAATTATTGAAATTTCATTTTTTTTCATTTTCGATAGAAATATAATTTTGAGAGAAACCTATTATTAACCAATAAAATTGAGATAGGAGATAAAAATCAGGTAGATTATGAACAATATTTTCAATATTGATTAAAATAAAAAGAATAAACATGAAAAAAAACAAATATTGTTTTTTCTTAAAACAAAAAAACAAAGAAGACCATCCATTAAATAATAAAATTGATAAATATGATATAATGCCAAATAATCCGGTTTCACAAGCAATTTTCAAATACCAGCAATCAGTTGAATAATAAGATATATTAGGTGTATTCTCAGTATAAAATCTTGTTGCTAAAACGCCAGCTTTTCCAAAACCGTATCCAAATGGGTTTACTTTTAAATCATCAATTGTTTTATAGAAAAGTTCAACTCTTGTAATTCCTTTAGTTAGCGACATTGTATCTATTGACGAAGAAAAAATCCAAAAGAAAGCTTTGCTAAAAGATTCATTAGATAAAACTAAAGTTGATGTTAAAATCAAAAGTAATAAAATTGAAATTATTGAACCTTTCAAATTTCTTATATAAAAACTTAAAATTACAAATCCAATAATAAAAGTTATAAATGAACCTCTTGAAACCGAATAAATTAAACAGAAATAGAAAATAAACAGAAAAAAGTAATATAGTTTTCCTTTCTTTAATAACAGGTTATAATATGAGTATAAAGCACCTATCATCATAAAAGGTGCAAATAAAACTGGTGACCAAAATAAGGAAGTCATTCTTATTATAAAATATTCCATTTTCCTTCCTCCTGATAAATCTATCATTTTAAGCATTATACTTTGAAAAGGAAAATACAATAAAATACCAATGAAAGCAACTCCTAATAACCAGTAAAAAAAATATTTAAAAAATAATTCTAATGTATTTTCATCAAAGGGTTTATGAAATCGACCGATAAAATAAAAAAATACAGGAAAATATGTCATTCTAAAAGCATATAAAGAATGTACATTATTACCACTTAACAATGAGCCAATCAATATATTCCCAACCAAGTATATAATTACCAGATAATCTACAATTTTAAACTTAATCTTATATTTTTCAAGTTTATTATTTATGAGTAAATTGTAAGTAAATAAAATTATTCCTAAAAATATAAGAATATCTGGAAATATTGAAATTATCATTTCAAATAAATTTGAAGATGCATCCGAACCAATAATAAGAACCCTGAATGTCGGATAAATACTTCCTAAAATAAAAAATAAAGGGAGAATAATATTTAATAATTTTTTATTGAATAAATTTTCTATCATAAATTTAAAACTGATGTTTTTTTGTATTTGCTATACTATAAATCCAGATTACGATTCCTATTGTATAAATTGATTGAAAACCCGACAACAAAATCAAACCAATTCTTATTTCATGTAAAACCAATCCAGCAATAAGCATTGACAAAATTACGATTAAATTGCTAATCAATGAAAAAGAGAGTTGTTTTTTTTGTTTTCCTACAATTATTGGGACTTGAGATATTGGAATTCTTACAAAATCAAGAAATATCCAAGGAGCTAAAATTCTGGCATATACACCAGATTCCCTCCATTCTTCTCCAAAAACAAAAGCAAAAGCAGCAGGACCAAAAATCATTACTCCTGCAATTAATACGATTGCAATAACAACGGTTTTTTTAATAGTTTCCAAAATAAGCGGCTTAATATCAACTCCCTGATTAAATAATTCAGTAGCTTTTTGATAAAAAACCTGAGTTATAGAGCTTATAATAAACCATAACGGAGCTTGTAAAATCCGTAATGTCATTGCATACAATCCAATTATTGCATTACTGAAAAAGAAAGCCATTAAATATGTAATTCCTTGAATTTGAAATGTATCGAGAATACTCTGGAATGAATTTGATTTTGGGAGATCAATATATTTTTTAGCTACGAGTTTCATATCTTTACGATTAATCAACTTAAAGTCAATTCTGAAATTATTGTAAAATAAGATTCCAAGAAAAAAAACTAAAGCAACTAATCCAAACATATTTCCCAGAAAAATTCCCCAGGCACCAAAAGTAAATAATCCTAAAAGTATAACAGTAGCATTATTTATAAGAGAATTTATTACTTTACTATATGAAATTAGTTTAAATTGTTTTTTACGTATAAACCAATTTTGCAATATATTACTAATATTAAGAAATGAACTTATTAAAGGAATAAAAATCAACCATTTTTTAAGTAAATTGCTATTAGTTAAAAAATTATCAAAAACAAAATAGAGAATAATTGAAAGTATCAGTAGAAAAAAGGAAATAATAAAATTCAGCTTTAGCGATAAGCCTAATACGTTAAGTCCCTCATTATCTGATTTTGGTAAATTTATCGCTAATTCATATCTTCCAGCTAAAAGAAGTGATATTAATGAAGCGATGGAAATAAATATTGTAAAAACGCCAAAATCATCTGGAGTGTATAATCTACTTATTATCAGTGAGGCTGCTATTGAAATAAACTGTGCAATTGCAGTGCCCGAAACCAATGTAAATACATTTCTGGTAAACTCAGATTTTATAAAACTGATTGATAACTTTTTCTGCAATTTAAGTAACAAAATAAATGTGATTTTATTTAAAAATCAGCAAATTTACGAAATCTTCTATAAATAATTATATTAATTTTACTACTGATTGTTAATAACCTTTGAAATATGCAAAAATTAATTTGTTAATTATCTGATTTACAATTAGTATAAAAATCAAAAGTTATCAACAAATTGTTGATAACTCTGGTTAATAAAATGTTTATAAAAAACAGTGTAAAACTCTTGACAAAAGTCTGATAATGTTGTATCTTTGTATCATCAAGTGAGGGATAACAGACGAGCTTGGAAGTGTAATAAAAATTGAAATTCCAATTGCTGAAAAGTAAAAAAGAAGAGTAAGTTTAATTTGAATGTTTCTGAAAAGAACAAATCAATAAAATACCGTAAAAATGAATAAATATCATTAAGGTATTTAAAAATCAGGAAAATTGGCAACAAAAAGTCTGATTATAATTACACCAAAAGATAAGGTTTGAGAATGGGAAAATTTGAGAGGAAATACCGTTCAAAAAACCGATTCCAGGAAGAAAGCGACTGAAAAGAAGCAAACTGAAAAGGAAGTCATAATAACAGTAACTTGACATTATTTAACGGCTATGGCTATTAAATGATGAAAGGGAGTCAATTCAAACAGAATTTGACTCCCTTTTGCTTTTTTATTATTATTAAAAAAAAATGATGCAAGTTTTTTTATATTTATTTGTCATAATAATTCTTTAAAATGGCTTTGTTAAGAGATGTTAACCTTAAACATTTAATAATCAAAAACCTTTAATTTTGCAAATCATAATAAAATAAAAAAATCAATGCAATTATCTAAAAAACTATTATTTACTTTATCAATTTTAACTTTATTCAACTTCATTAAAATCAATGCTCAAACGCAACCTAATCAGGGACAAGGAAAACCAGGAGGTGGTGGAGGAATGGGTGGAGGAATTGGAAGCATTTCAGGAATGGTTGTTGACAAACAAACCTCTCAACCAGTTGAATATGCTAACCTTGTTCTTTTCAGGGCAAAAGATTCAAGTATGATTAACGGAGCAATAACTAATCAAAATGGTATATTTAATATTGATAAAGTTCCTTTTGGAAAATATTATATGGTTGTTAGCTTTATTGGCTATTCAAGTTTAAAAATACCTGAAATTATTGTTAACCCAAAAGATCCGGATAAAAAACTTGGTCTAATAAAATTTGAACCTTCAACAAGTCTTCTAGGAGAAGTAAATATTACCGCGGAAAAACGCATGATGGAATATACACTCGATAAGAAAATTGTTAATGTTGACAAAAACCTCGTAAGTGCTGGTGGTTCAGCAGTTGATGTTATGCAAAATATACCAGCGGTTACTGTTGATATCGATGGAAATGTAAGTTTAAGAGGATCAACAAATGTTACTATTTTGATTGATGGTCGTCCCTCTAATTTATCTGGAATGAGTCGTCAGGCAATTTTAGAACAAATTCCAGCCAGTTCTATCGAAACAATTGAATTAATCACTAATCCTTCAGCAAAATACAATCCTGACGGAATGTCAGGAATTATTAATATTAAACTTAAAAAGAAAACAGCTCAGGGATTTAATGGAATTGTTTCGACAAGTATTGGGACAAGCAATCGTTACAATAGTTCTGTTAATTTGAATTACAGCACTTCAAAATTCAATATTTTTGGTTCCTGGGATGGTAGATGGAATCAAGGGAAAGGATATGGAAATACTACAAGAAATGCTACAATAAATGATACCATTTCCTATACAAATCAATCATCAGATATGAAACGTATCATGAATAATCAAAGTTTCAAATTAGGATTTGATTGGTTTATAAATCAAAAGAATACGCTTACAGTTTCTGGACAGATAAATGATGAAAACAGTACAAGAGAGCAGAATTTGTATAGCTTTACCAATGACTATAAATTAATAAAAAAGCAAGACTATTATCAAAGAAATGATGAAGCTGAAAAAGAAAATTCCAATACCATTAATTTAGGTTATAAAAAAACTTTTACACAAAAAAATCGTGAACTGACAGCTGATTTTTCATATAGTACTTCTACAAACTCAGAAAGTACTGATATGAAAAACTATACATATTTAGAAAACTATTTACCTGTTTCAGGAAATCCATTCAAACAATATCAATATGATAATGGAAAAAATAATAATGGAAGTATATTAATTAATTATATACATCCATTAAATGAGAAAATGAAAATTGAAACCGGATTTCAGGGAACTTACAGAAAAATGGATAATGATTTTCATCTGGAAAATTTTAACTATTCTCAAAACGAATATATTAATGATACAAATTCATCAAATCAATTTATTTATAACGAAAATATCAACGCAGTTTATGGAACTTTATCCAAAGAATGGCAAACTTTTTCTATGCAATTGGGGTTAAGGTTAGAACAATCATTTACAACAGCAGAACAAATTACCCAAACGCAAAGTTTTGAAAATAATTACTTTAGTTTTTATCCTACGATACATATATCAAAGAAATTGCCTCATAAACAGGAAATGCAGTTAAGTTATAGTCGAAGAGTAAATCGTCCAAGAATTTGGGATCTCAATCCATTTAAAGATTACTCCAATCCATTGGTAATTAACTATGGAAACCCTGAATTAAAACCTGAATATATAAATTCTTTTGAACTAGGACATTCAAAATTCTGGAACAAAACCAGTTTTTATACATCTGTTTATTATCGCCAAATAAATGATGTTATTAAAAGAATCAG
>CAZYEM010000152.1:0-10143 GCA_964646395.1 uncultured Bacteroides sp. | reverse complement strand
CCGGCACAAGGTCCGAATATGGCTGAAATCTGAGGGATTACTCCTGATGCCATGATATTACGTTGAAAAATCTCGGCATAACCACCCAAACTTTTTACACCTTCCTGAATACGGGCACCGCCACTGTCGTTAATACCAATAACCGGAGCTCCCATCTTCATTGCTTTATCCAGTAATTTGCATATTTTCTGAGCATAAGCCTCAGATAACGACCCTCCAAATACAGTAAAATCCTGTGAAAAAACGTAAACCAATCTGCCATCTATTGTTCCGTAACCAGTAACAACACCATCAGACATATAGCTTTCTTTTTCTAAACCAAAATCATGACAGTTGTGTGTTACAAACATATCGAATTCTTCGAAACTACCTTCATCCAAAAGCAAGTCAATACGTTCTCTTGCAGTTAGCTTTCCCTTTTTATGTTGAGAATCAATACGCTTTTGTCCTCCACCTAACTTTGCCAATACTCTTTTATCAAGTAGCTCCTTGATTTTATCCTCAATTGCCATTTTGTAATTTATTATGTGTTAATATGTTATTTGTTTCTATTTTCGCAGAATTCGGTTAATACCCCAAATGTTGATTTTGGATGTAGAAATGCAATATCCAATCCTTCGGCTCCTTTTCGGGGAGTTTTGTCAATCAATTGAATTCCTTTTGCTTCTGTTTCAACTAACATTGTGTCAATATTTTTAACTGCAAAGGCTATATGATGAATTCCTTCACCTTTCTTATCAATAAATTTTCCGATGGGTCCTTCAGGATCTGTTGACTCCAATAATTCTATTTTGGTTTGACCAACCATAAAAAAAGCAGTTTTTACTTTTTGATCTTTTACCTCTTCTATTGTGTAACATTCCAATCCTAAAACATTTTCATAGTACTTAATTGTTTCTTCAAGGTTCTTTACGGCTATGCCAATGTGCTCAATATGTGATGGTTTCATGTTTTTGTTGTTTATTAATTAACAGTGTGAAATTTTTCACAAAAGTAATTGATTTTTTATTAACCAAAAAGATTTTTTTTAAATAAATAAATAAAAATACCTTAATTATAAATGATTTAAATAATAACAATACGAATAATAATTAAGATTAAAATTGAAAACACACTAAAAGATAATTAAAAATTAAAAATAATTTATTTTTAAATTAAAAAAACAGCTAAAAGTTTGTATATCAATTAATATAGATGATTTCCTTATTTAGAATAATTAAAAATTTGCATTTTTTTTTTCATGTTATCAATTAATGAAATATATTTGCACTCTTAATTTAACTTTTTAAATAATTAATTATTATGGCTTATAAAATTTCTGATGATTGTACTGCTTGCGGTACTTGTATTGATGAATGTCCTGTTGAAGCAATTGCTGAAGGAGACATCTATAAAATTGATGCAGACGTTTGTACTGACTGTGGTTCTTGTGCTGATGTTTGTCCGGTTGAAGCAATTCACCCAGAATAATTTATCAATTCTATAAAAAAAAGCCTGTATTTTAAATGCAGGCTTTTTTTATGCTTATAATTTTGATTTTTAATGGAAATATTATACTAACTCAAAATTTAAGTTGCTAATAATCATTTATAAAACAGTTAAAATATTATTTGTAATTATTCTAAAATTACAATTTCAACTCTTCTGTTTTCTCTTGCCTGTGTCTCATTTTTTTCAGGATTCCAAACAGGTTGCAGTTTACCAAATCCGAGAGTTTTAATTCGGTCAGGATTTATACCATGTTTTACAATTGCATCCTTAATTTCTTCAGCTCTTCTAACAGACAATAAATAGCAATATCCGTTATTGCCAACTCTATCTGTATGACCTATTAACACAACTTCGCAATTTGGTTTTGATTTCATAATATTTACATAATTAAATATAACTTCTTTGTATTTAGGTAGTATTACACTTTTATCGAAATCGAAAAGAGTAATTACCTGAGGTGTTGAGGTTGCCTTTAATTTACTAATCTTTTTCAAACTGTCAGCTAATGAAACAAAACCATCTGTTCCGTTCAATTCCAAAGGCATTACATCATAATCTTCGCCAATATACAATTTTGAAGTTGTCGTTTGTGTTTTGTTTAAATCATTATAGATTAGTTCAATTGTTCTTTCCTTATCGGCAATTGTTGGTTTATAGGTAATTTCATAAAAATATTTTGTTGTTTTTATAAACTCACCAAATACTTTTTCGATGTTTTTATGATTTCTGATATTATAATGTTTACCTCCACTCAAACTTGCCATTTCGTCCAATAAATTCATATTGGTTCCCGAACCGTAAGAAACAATAAACATCGGGATATTATTCTCACGGGACTTTGCTATAACAGCATTGGCTGTAACGGCATAATCCTTATAAAATGGATAAGACGCATTTTCATTACCATCAGTAAAAAGTATTAATCTTTTAAATCTTGAGTCAATACTGTCAAATTGCCTGAATCCTAAATCAGTACCAGCATACAAAGCGGTTTCACCACCCATATCTGTTAGTCCCTTAAATTCAAATTTTTTATAAATTTCTGCCTTGTTATCTGTTAAGGGCAATATACTATTGAGCTGATCATCAAATTTAACTATAGAAATCCGGTCTTTTTCATTTACCAGCTTTATAAATTTATCCATCGATCTTTCTAAATATCCAATATCAGATGACATAGAACCACTATAATCGAGCACAACTGAAAAGTCGCTTTTTGAATTTAAATTGTATATTTCTTTGACATCGAAATTATTAACCGGATATTTTTTATCCGCAATAGTTTCTACCAGTTGTTTGAAATATTTTCTGAAAGAGCTTTTACGGTCATTTGATGTAGCCAGATTGGTAATAAAATAGCCGGATGTATCAACAACCAAAACATAAAGCTTAATTTCATCGGGATATTTACTTTTATCGACACTAAAAATCTCAAAGTTTAATTTGTTTTTTGAACTTAACTCAGCAACAGATCTTTTACCTTCAATAAATTTACGTTCAACAACCTGTATAAATTTTGGATAACGATACACTAATCCATTATACTTAAATATCAATTCAAATTTTACATTATCATTTACTTTCTGCCGGATAGTTCCGTTGGATGGTTTTTTATAAACCCGTTTCCCATTTGAAAACAACAAACTGTCAATTTCTTTTACTTCCCAGCTTAAATCTATCTCTCCACCTCTTTCAACTTTTTCGGGACAACTGAATTTCACCATTCCTTCAGGCAAAACATATACCTTGAAATTTCTTGAATCTGTTTTTCCATTATCTCTATAAGCAATAAACTTATAATATCTTGATTTTTCAGGCTTAAGCATTACCTGATCAATAGGTTTAAAATCCTGATCAATTCCAGAAATCCTTATTTTTGTTGAATTTTTAAAATTCCAGGATAGTGTTATCTGATCACCATAACACAAAACAGAATCACCATAAATCTGGTCGGGTTGTCTGAGATTAACCCAAATATTTTTTTCAGTTACATATCCATTTTTATTATGTGCTCTGATTGTAAATTTTTGCGTAGAATCCAGAAAAATACTATAAAATCCTTCTGTTGGCAAACTATCCGGTATTCCTTTAATAGTAACAAATTTTGAGTTGCTGGCAATCCAGTTAATTAATATCGGATCTTCGTCATATACTTTCTTTGGATAGTTTATTTCTTCAAAATCGGGAGGAATAATATTCAATCGGGTTGTAAATCGTTTTTCTTTCCCATTTTTACCTTTTACTTTTAAATAATAGGTTTTGCTTTGATTGGGGAAAACCAGGATTTCACCGGCCATTGGAGCATCTTCATGCAGTTCATCCAGCGAAATATTTGATATTTCGGGGTTTGGAAACACCTCCCATTTTAAAACAATAGAATCACCCTGTTGAATACGTTTGGCTTTTGTAGTAAAAATTGCATCAATAGAAGGTTTATTACACGAAAAAATAATTATACATAAGAATAATACAGTTAATAACTTAAATACTTGTGGTAAATTCATTTTTATCATATTATTTTTATTAAATGGGAATTCTTAAAATTAGCTTTTCATCATTAAAGTTGTATTTTTAAAACCTTCATTTACAGCAGTTTAATTCGGAAATAGCAACCTTGCTTTACTCAAAGAAAACAAATTTTCAGAGTTCCTTTATGTATCTTATAGTAATTATAACGTGATAATGAGTAGAATAATATCAGCGAGGCGTTATTTTTTAAAACCTAAAATCCGCAAGATTTTTATTAGTGTTTTATTAATAGATAGTTGTGGATTTTTTTTATCATTTAATTTTTGTATTAAAATTTGTGTAATTCGTTTAATTCGATGATAATAAACATTTATTTGCGGATTTAAAGGTAAAACTATAATCAGATAATTTTATAATTTTTGTATTCACCGATTCGGTAACCACTGATTTTTTCAATAAATATTTTAAATCTATCTTTTAAACTGTATTTTTTATACGATAAATCAAAATCGAACTTCCAATTTGATTGCTCAATCCGACTTTTCATTACCGCAGGATGAGTTTCTTTAAAAGCAGATAATGAGTTAATTGAAGAATAATCAAATTTCTCTTTTTGGAGTACATTCTTTTCCATCCAATTATCATCGTGCCATAATTTATTAAAGTTTTCTTGTTTTTGCTGCATAATTTCTGGTCTTTTAACCCAGCCATAATGATAAATAAAAGCATTAACAGGCTTAACATTCAGAACTTTATTGTTTAATTTTCTGAAACCTTGTGCATCCTTATAAGAATAAATTTCAACAGAAGGTCGCAGAATTCTTATTTCTTTTCTGTACCAGTTGGGTGCATCGGCAACGTAATCATAACTTCCATAAAAATGCTTGTAGTTAAGCAATAAACCATCAACAGATTTATCGTCTTTCCACTTTAACATTGCCTCTTTTATTTCGCTCAGGTATTTTTCATGAATTACTTCGTCGCCCTGAATATAAAACGCCCAGTCACAATCGGAACCAATTGCTCTAAGTGCTTTATCCGTTTCTAAAGCAAGTACTTTTCCACCTTCGCGTAAAGTATCGTCCCAGATTGTTTCAATTATTCTGATTTTATTTGAGTTAATACTTTTTATCAGGTTAAGTGTATCATCCTCTGAATTGCCAACTGCAATTACGAATTCATCACAAATAGACAGAACAGAAGTAATTGCCTCAATAATTGGATAATCATATTTTATAGCATTTCTAACGAAACTAAAACCGGCAACTTTCATAAACTGGAAAATATTTTAAAAAACCTGACAGATTTATTAATCTGTCAGGTTTCAATTAATTCATTATCTTTATATTACTAATAAGCTTTTGCAAAAACAACTCGTTGAGTAGATGGATTTCCTGTAAAAATACATTTTCCTGCTTCCTGAGCATTATTTAGTGGAATAGTTCTTATTGTAGCTTTTGTTAATTCTTTAATTTTCAATTCAGTTTCAGTAGTTCCATCCCAATGAGCCAGTACAAAACCCCCTTTATTTTCGATTGCATTTTTAAATTCTTCCCAGGTATCAACTTTGTATGTTGACATATCTCTGAAATTCAATGCTTTCTGGTATAAATTTACTTGAATGGCTTCGAGTAAATGTTCAACTTTATTCTCGATGTCAATTTGTTGATAGATTGCTTTTTCCATTGTATCGCGACGGGCAACCTCTATTGTACCTTCTTCCAGATCCCTTGGACCAATAGCCAAACGTAAAGGCACACCTTTAAATTCATATTCAGCAAATTTCCAACCAGGTTTGTAAGTGTCTCTGTTATCATATTTTACACTGATGCCTTTTGCCTGAATTGCTTTTTTAATTTTTTCAGCTCTTTCCGAAACCTGAGCCAATTGTTCGGCATTTTTATAAATTGGAACAATAACAACTTGAATAGGTGCTAATTTAGGAGGTAAAACCAAACCGTTATCATCAGAATGTGCCATTATTAAAGCACCAATCAATCGGGTAGAAACACCCCATGAAGTTGCCCACACATAATCTAATTTGTTTTCTTTATTCAAAAATTTCACATCAAAGGCTTTAGCAAAATTCTGACCTAAAAAGTGAGAAGTTCCGGCCTGTAAAGCTTTTCCATCCTGCATTAAAGCTTCAATGCAAAAAGTTTCAACTGCACCGGCAAATCTTTCATTGGCTGTTTTAATTCCTTTAAGAACCGGTACTGCCATAAAGTTTTCAGCGAAATCTGCATATACATCAAGCATTTGGCGTGTTTCTTCCAATGCTTCCTGTTGGGTTGCATGAGCTGTATGACCTTCTTGCCACAGAAATTCAGCAGTACGTAAAAATAATCGGGTTCTCATTTCCCATCTCACCACATTTGCCCATTGATTAACTAAAATTGGCAAGTCTCTATATGACTGTATCCAATTACGGTAGGTATCCCAGATAATGGTTTCTGATGTTGGACGAACAATTAATTCTTCTTCCAGCTTTGCAGTTTCATCAACAACTATTTTTCCATTCTCATCTGTTTTTAAACGATAATGTGTTACAACCGCACATTCTTTTGCAAAACCATCCACATGACTTGCTTCTTTACTAAAAAATGATTTGGGTATAAATAACGGGAAATAAGCATTCTGATGACCAGTATCCTTAAACATTTTATCTAAAGCAGCTTGCATTTTTTCCCATATTGCGTAGCCATAAGGTTTTATTACCATACAACCTCTAACTGCAGAATTTTCAGCTAAATCAGCCTTTAAAACCAATTCATTGTACCATTGCGAATAATTATCATCTCTTTTTGTAAAATCTTTTGCCATAACCTTGACTTTGGTATAAAATTTGTGTAATTATTAATAAATTTTATGCAAAATTAAAAAATATAAGCATAAGATACATAAATATTTAAAATAATTAAAATCAAGGAGGACCAAACCATGAGAACCCTTTTAAAAATAGCAGTAATTCCGTTGTTAATATTAACAGCTTGTACATCTGCTAATCAGCTTTCTTCAACTTATGATGATGATGGCGTTTATACTTCGAAAAAAAGTAAGCCAATGGTTGCTGAAAATCAGCAAACGATTGAAAGACAGAAAGTAATGCCTGCTGAGGACTATAAAACAGTTAAGCCAAATAGCTATAATAGCGATAATCTTTCAAATGAGAAATCAAAAACCAGCTATGAAAAGTATAAGGAAAGTCAGATAGCAACGAATGATGCACCCGTTGATCAGGAAACAGATAATTCTGCTTACGATAATTCAAATCAGGAAAATAATTATTCTTCAAGCTATGATGCTGATGATTATTATGATTATGGATACGCTGCCAGATTAAAAAGATTTCACAATCCTTGTCATAACTGGAGTTATTATGATGATTACTACACCAATATGTATTGGTATAATTACGATCCATTTTATTATGGAACAAGTATTTATATGGGATACAACTGGTGGGGACCTAGTTATTCATATTACAGGCCTTATTGGGGTATAGGTTTTGGCTTTAGTTATGGTTGGGGTTCTTTTGGAATCGGATACTATGATTGGTATTCTCCTTATTATGGTTGGGGTGGATATTATGGTTTAGGTTCTTACTGGAATGGATACAATCATGGTTATAATGATGGCTATTGGGCAAGTAATAATGATAGTTACAGAGGTGGTTCTTCCTCAACTTATTTTGGTCCACGTGGTTATAGCGGATCATCAAACGGAATTGTTTCCTCTGCAGGAACCGGCAGCAGCGGTGGCGTAAAGAGTAATAGTTCCCAAAGAACACCAATTGCAATTACAGGCGAAAGAGACAATAATAAAGTTAATACAAATGGAACAAGCAGGTATTCAAATTCTGCAACTTCAGGAAACAGTTTGGGTGAAAGAACTACGTTAAGTAACGAATCAAAAGGGAATCCTGTTACCAGAGAAAATAATGCGAATACCAATTTAAGGGATAATGATGTTATTAATAGTGGCGTTTCAAAAACTCAGGATAATTCTACAGGACGACAAATAAATCCATCTTCTGCAACAGAAAGAAACAATACAAACAGCAGAATTCGTTATAATACACCAACAAATCAAAACAATACCAATACACGTATTAATAACTACCAGAGATACAGTCGTTCTAATCAGGAAAATCAAAGAGAAAGACCAAACACGAAAATTGAAAGCTTAAACGAACCTAAAACGTATAATTCACCTAATTATTCGCAACCACGTTCAAGCCAGCAATTTGAAAGTCCTAAATACAAGAACGAAAGAAACTATAACTACGAAAGAAATACGAAACCTGCACAAACAGATCCTGCCAGAAACCAGAATTATCAACGTTCAAATCAGAATAATTCAGTTCCAAATAATAACCGTAATTATAGTGCTCCGTCCAATAATCAACAAAGGAATTATACACCACCTGCCAATAATAGCAATTATCAGGAAAGAAGCACACCACAATCGGCTCCTTCAAATAATAGCTATAGTGCTCCAGCACCAAGCAGATCAACTTACACTGCACCTCCCTCAAATTCAGGAGGAAGTAATTCAGGTACAAGATCAGGAGGAAGCAGTACTGGAGGTAATGACAGGAGGAGATAATAAAAAACAACCAAATAAATATACGCCCATGTTAAAAAAATAAGAAAATGACATGGGTTTTTTTAAAATTAATATTTAAAATAATTCAAAAATGAAAAAGTTATTTTTTACCATTATTATTATTTTGACAGCAATAACAACTTCTATTGCTCAAAATGAAATAGACGCACTGAGATATTCTCAGTTGTATTATGGGGGAACAGCCAGATCTACAGCCATTGGTGGAGCTTTTGGAGCTTTAGGTGCTGATTTTTCTTCACTCAGTTTAAATCCAGCCGGTATTGGTTTGTATAAAATTTCTGAATTTACGTTTACTCCATCTTTTTATATCGGAAGAACCTCTTCCAAAATACTTGATGCTCCTCAAAGGGAAGATTATAAATATAATTTTAACATGGGGAATATCGGATTTGTTTATACCTTTTTTAAAAGAGGAAACTATGCTACCGGAAACGGATGGAAAGCTGCTCAATTTGGATTTGGGATCAACAGATTGAATAATTTTAATAATCGAATGATTATGGAAGGTTATAATTCAACAAGTTCACTTATGAATCAGTTTGTTAATAATGCAAATGGCACAAAACCAGCAAATTTAGATGATTTTGAATCGCGGTTAGCTTATGATGCCTATCTGATAAATCCAATCGGAGACTCCAGTAGTTATACTTCAATAGTTAATGGAGATGTTACCCAAAGGAAAACCGTTTCAAGCAGTGGCTCCATAAATGAAGTAGTTATGTCGTTGGGTGGAAATTACAGCGATAAATTATATATTGGAGCAACGTTGGGATTTCCATTTATCCGTTATTTTGAAACATCTACTTACAAGGAAATTGACAGGGATAATAAAATTTCAAATTTTAATTCATTTACATTATATGATGATTTAACAACAACAGGAGCAGGTATCAATTTCAAATTTGGTATGATTTATCGTCCAGTGGATTTAATACGACTGGGTATTGCTTTTCATACACCAACTTATTATTATTCAATGCAAGACGAATATAGCAGAAGAATTGAATCTGATTTAGGTGTACAGGGGAAACCAAAAGCAAGTTCTCCGCAAGGACTTTATGATTATGAATTAACTACTCCGATGCGGGTAATCGGAAGTATGGCTTTTGTTATTGGAGAGTTTGGACTGGTAAGTGCCGACTATGAATTTCTCGATTTTGCAGAAGCTCGTTTAAGATCTGATAATTATGACTTTTATGCTGAAAATAATAATATTCAGGAAAAATACACTTCCACTTCAAATATAAGATTAGGAACTGAATGGAGGTTGGATCCTCTCACTTTCAGAGCTGGTTATGGAATGTATGGCAGCCCTTTTACTACTGGTGTTAATGATGGTGAAAGAAGAGTTATTTCTTTTGGTTTAGGATTCCGCGACAAACAATTCTTTATGGATATGGCTTATTCTTATTCCAAACAAACTGAAGACTACTATTTCTACGATCCAACATTAGTAAAACCTGTTAAAAACGAAATGAAAGGTCATAATATAATGATGACTATCGGATTCAAATATTAAGCTTATCAAAAAATTAATAAAAAAGGCTGCTTTGG
>CAZYEM010000151.1:1608-10150 GCA_964646395.1 uncultured Bacteroides sp. | reverse complement strand
TGATTACGAGTGCGTCAACCATGTGCTATTTGGCAGCTTATTTTGGAAATGCCACGGAAGTTCATATACCCTACAATTCTTATTATGGGGGAGAAGAAGGAAATGGTCAACATTTGACAGCATTTGATAATAAATGTAAGATGTATTACAGTATTGATTATTGGAGCCCTGATTCTATGTCTCCGTAATAAAAGATTGTAGATCGCTGAGAATGCGTACTGGATAAGAGTGAAAGGTATGAATCTTCTCATTTCCTGCCATAAAATAGAGCCATTGTTTAGAATTTTCTCCGTCTTTTCTCATAAAATGACACAATTTCGCACCTGGTTCTTCGATCCATGATTCAAATAAACCCCGTAAGGTAGGAGGTAACACCGCATGATAATCAATATAGAGAAATGCTAAAAATAAATATAAATCACGTCCATCTTTTGGACACGGATCACTTTTAGGATACACGGTACTAAGAGACATATCAGCAATATGTGTCTTAATCGATCCCAAACAAGAAAATCCAAAATCAATCAGAGTCAAGGAATAGCGTGAAGAAATCTCAATGATTTCATGTTCAATCGTTAGAATCTTGCGACGCGGCTCATGTTCCACAATGAGAAAATTACTGGGTTTCAAATCACGATGATTAATGCCTACACGATTATTAAGATGCCATACCATCGCACTGAGTTGAAGAAGGCAATCAATTAATACATTGGATAATTGTTTGATAGGAACTTTCTTTAAATACATATGTAATGTAGAGGCATGATGAATCGGTTCCATGGCAAAACAAACGGATTCGTCGCGAAGACGAAAAATATGAAGAACGCGTGGGGCACCTGTCGGAAATCCAATTGTTTCGATGTGTTCTCCTACCAATTTTTGAATACATGCTTCCTGAAGTAAACTTCTACCTGAAATAATGGGTCGTTTCACATAGACCTCCATCGTAACCGTTGGTGTTTTATATAGTGCAAGGTCAATGTATCCAAAGGATCCATGTGACACATTTTTAATACATGTGATGGTAATAGACGGTGTATCCACATAAATCATTTGATTTAAAATGGATTGACTACTTGGAAGTGAAATAGCAGATAACCAATCGCTTTTACGAAGGCATCCTTGTGCCGAAACACCAACTGATTCCAAGGACACCATAGCATCACATGATTTTTGATTACACATAATAAATTAAACACAACCTACTATTGCATATGATTATTCACAGCCAGGCATCAATGATGTAATGATCTTCCATGCTTTCGTATGACGATATTTCTGAGGTTCGGCTAATAAATACGCAGTGAGCTCTCGTGGATGTTCATAGGCGCTTGATGGTAAATCAGGAAATTCTAATGCTAATGAGGCTGGAATGTTTTTCGCATGGTATTTCTGTTCCACATGATAAAACCATATGTCTACATTTCCTAACACTGGATTCGAAATATCTGTAAAAATAGGAAGAGATACCCATTTATTCTGATAGATCCACAATGGACTATCAATTGTATCAGGATTATAACGGCGATTTTCCTCAAGAGAAGGTGGAAGTTTTCCTGTCCATTCTGTCCAACCTAGCTCCGCAAAAATAGACTTCCAGGTGGGCTGAAAATTGCGTTGGTGAACATGCCATAATTCATGGGTCAAGGTAGTCATCGATTCCAAATGTTTGAGATGTGGAACGCAAATCATATTATAGGGACGCGTATGAGGCATTCCACCATCCGCCGAATACATTAGAGGAATAATGTGGATGGATCCTAAATCCGTCCGTAATCGTAAGGGAAGCGCTGGTATCGCATCTTGTAACCATTGTTGATAATGTTGTCCATCATCAAAGGAGACATGATTTGCCGCATAAGTGGATGATCGACGTGCCTTTGAATTGGCTCTATTATCACGGCACTCTGCAAGATACAAATCACGTTGTTCTGCTTCCTGTAATTGCTGATTAGCTTCCTCTTTGTTCAGGACAAATTGAAAAGAAAGTGATGGCGTAGAGGGAGCATGACCCATTCTATTGTAGTATTGTTATTATCATTTAAATCACTTAAGCAGTATAATATACATATTTACGATTATATAGAATCAATCGTATCAAATAGACTAGATATAGTTGATCTAGATCCGATACTTTACTATACTGGTCCATATCCAGTTGTTAACAGGTAGTATATTATATTTTAAGATAGAGCCTAAAGATACATAATATATATATTTATATTTATATAAATGTATTCTGGACAAGCACATCAAGATAAATTTGTATTAAATATTCTTAAAGAGAAGAGAAATGGATATTTTTTAGAAATCGGTTCTAATGATCCGATACATATTAATAATACATATTTGTTAGAAAAAAATTATGATTGGAAAGGAATAATGGTTGAGTATGAATCTAAATATTTGCCCTTATATAAAGAGCACCGTCCAAACAGCATTCATCTAATAAATGATGCTACAATGATAGATTATAAAAATGTGTTTGAAACAAATAATATGCCCTTATCATTTGATTATTTGCAAATAGATTTAGAGGCAAACAATGGTAGCACAATAAATACGTTGAAAAAATTAGATAATGAAGTATTTGATACGTATAAATTTGCTACTGTGACATTTGAACATGATATCTATCATACTAATTATGATAATACACGATTGAAATCACGAGATATATTTAAAAAGAGAGGATATGTTTGTGTATTTGAAGACATTAATAATCAAGGTATAAATCCATACGAAGATTGGTATGTTCATCCAGATTTGGTTGATATGAATCACGTTAATAATATAATCGAAAAAAATAAAAACAATTATGTGAATCATCCTATTACTGGAAAAACAATAAACTGGCAAATTATTCAATATTAATTCTAATTAGTCTATATTCAAATTCATAAAAAATAGTATCTTATCGATAAATTGGTACTATTGTTTATGGTGTTATGCTTGCTGCTACGCTTGATGCATCCTCTTTCTTTTTCTTCGCAACAGCTCTCTCTTTCTTCTTGATACTATCCACAAGGAAGGAATCATAAAGGAAGCTGCTCATGGTGGTTTGTGTTACTTTTTTTGTTGCTGCTGTCGCGGTTACTGTCGCTGTCGCAGTAAGCATAGTCGCTGTAAGCGCCACACGTGGTTTCGTCTTCGTTAAAGAGGGTGTAATCACTACATTTCCTCCAAACATGTGATGGATCGCACTTCTTGTACTTGTCACATGGAATCGCTGCAGACAATCATGAAAGAGGAGTTCCGCCGCTTTTCCTTCACGAAACGTCAGATATCGATCCAAGTCTGTCTCTAACGATGGACATCCTTTCATCATCTCTTTGGTATAGCCTGGAACTTGCTCTAATAGTAAACCAAATGCCTGCGAAATCGGATTCTGTAATTGATGCTCAATGTAATGCTGATAATCTGGCATTAATCCATGCTCCTTGATGAAGAGCGGTGTCTCAATTCGCTCTCCTTGTAACTTAGACGCTTGCTGACCTGCTTTCGCACTAATGTAGACATAACCAATTCGATCACCTGCGGCAGGAGCATTACCAGGGTCTCTTTCTGTGATTCGGTTAGCAAGTGCCTTGTGAGCAATTCGACTAGGATCTGCATAATCGGCTCGTAATGATTTGGTAACAGTAAGTTGTCCGAGAGATACTTTGCCTTCCACCAATTCAAGACACTTCTCCTTCACGAAGGTAAAGGCACCGATCACATCTCGTTTATCCAACAACATTTTCATAGCTCCACCGAAGATCGTTTTAACAATCGGAGCATTATCACGACGTTTTAACGCAATGCCCATGTACTTGTGAACATATTCGTCTGGATTACTTTCATACATATTTCCAGCATAACGCTTCTTAGAAAACATCAGAAGAGGATCGAAACATTTGTCAAACTCAAAATCGTGTGGAGGCGCAAGTGTCTTTGTAATAAAAGCACCTGCTTCATCTGTCATTTCAATGGTGGCGACACGTGCTTCGCGCCCCTCCAATCTCTCGCCCGTTTCCGGATTTCGTGGATTAAACTCGACAAAGAGTGAATCGGTATTGTGTACAATAAGAGCACCTGGTCCCACGCCAAAGTGATGATTTTCTGTTTGTAAATCATATACATATACTTCGCCTGGATGCGGTAATTCGCGATATTTTTTAATGGCGTCTGCTGATTTTCTCTGTATTTTCTTTGTCATGGTATAGCGAAAGATAAGCTCTTTTGATGCCCGTTCATTAATGGAAACATGATATCCAAGACGTCGTGCCAGAAGATACATTCCTGCACCAATCTCCTTCCCTTTCTGGTCAAACCGCGTGTATCCATGGGCATCCTTATCTCCATCTCCAGCATAGAATCCATTCCAGAATGATTGAATAATGGGAAGAGGTGCTGTAAGGATGACATCTGGAATTTTCTTTTCACGGTGAGAATTATAAAATAGTTCACGATATTCAGTTGCAATATTTGTTATATTTCCAACAGGTACAAGTTTATAAACACCAGAACTCTTTATCGTATTTAAGATAGTAGTAGGGAAAGGACATTTTTGCATAGCGATAGTTAGAAGATCTAGATCGGCTTTATTAATCGCCCATGATGCTTTTCTGCCAGAAGGGCATTCATATACATCGGATGATCCATCTGCCACAAAGAATCCCATCACAAATGCTTCGTCCTCGGTAATCATGCACGGTGCGTTCACATGATCAAACTCCTGAAAGAATAGGTCATTGTGTAAGAGTTCAGTTCCTATCACTACATCACATGGTTTAGCTTCCTTACCATTCTTTAAGACAAGACTATGATCTTCCGTAACATCCACAATACCAGTATGGGTATTGATTCGGAATAGTTTCTTGTCCTGATGCAAACGATGACGAATGATTTTATGAACAGGAGTGAATCCGCGCTCCGTCCATACACTAATTCCTTGGAGTGAAATCGCATCTTTTGTATCATGATATACGCGCCATTCATCGTCTGAACAGAGTTCATCCATTCGTTTCATAAAGAGTGTGCCCGTCACTTCATTGCGCAGAACAAGAGGCGTGTCGCCTGTTACAGAATCGCCATAGACAACTTTTGCCATCGCACGTGCTGCGCATCGCGGATCTTGCGCACCAGGTCCATAAAACTGTTCAATAGCGGCTTTGGCAAAGAGAATCTGTTTGCGTCCATAAGAAGTAACAGATGCGGCGAGTGCTTGAAGACGAATCTTGAATGTACCCGATCCAAGTTGTCCATACAGTGAATTGCCTGTTAGCTTATATGCCAGCTGTTCCGCATCCAGTAGCGCATAACGTTCAGGATCTTTCTCTGCTTTCATTTCTTTCTTCTTGGCACTGCGTGCGTTCAGAAGCCATGTAGTAATCTGAGGAAGGGTAGATTTGGTTCCATCCAATGGCTGGGCGTAGCGACAGATACGACGTCCGCATGCTATTTTTCGTGGATGCTTTCGTCCATCCGTCGGATCGGCACGAATGATATCGAACTCAATATCGGTATAGGCATATCCATCACATTCATCATAGGCTTCGGATCCCCATTGGTGCTGGATTAACGTGCCATCTGTCTTAAAGTCTTTGATCCAAAGAAGAGAATCGTGACTGATGTTTTCACTGACAATGGTGGAAGGATAAAGAGAGGCAAAGTCGCAGACACCTATGGGACTCTGTGCGTAGAAACCAGGCTCGGGGTCTAAGACAATCGCACCCTCATAGGAATCATCTGATCCGCCCTGTGCAGGAATGGTAAGGACGGGAATGACAATGTTACGCTCTCGACATTGTTTGAAGATGAGTGATTCGATCTTGATGCCTTGACCACGTGTAAAGATGTAGCTGACAGGAACCGAGCAGACATTCGCCATCGACATGGAATTGTTGAAGGTTTCCAGTTTCTTGTACAAGTCAATCACCAGATCGCAATCTTGAAGACAGTACTTGCCGACTACCGCACGATCTTCAGCGGAGCCGCGATGAAGACGAAAGATGTCCTGTGGTGAAACATCGTCTTTTACAATGACCCACTTCGTCGCATCCTCCATTTCATTCAAGGCGTCCTCATCCAATCCGCATTGAATGGTAATGATTGCTCCATCCACCGCAGTCACTACCAACTTCTCGGAAACAGTTTCGCCTGTCTCATCGAGAAGAGCAATGGCGCGTCCCACCCGCACATCTTTCACCGCACCAGCGACTTCTAGGATAAGGAGTTGAGTACGAGGATCATAGGATTGTTTCTTTAGTTTTCCAGACATAAAATGTTTGGTAACTTCATCCAGCTTATAAGAAGGCAGTACATTGTTGCGTTTGATATAGTGAAAGAGATCAATCTGGAGCCGTCCATGTAATGACCAGATGTACATGCGATTGTCTCCCATGGCAGAAGAGCTGAGGAATTTCTCTTCCAATTTCACTTCACCTGCTAATTCAAAGAGGCGTGTCAGTTCATGAATGGGGGAATTGGCGTTGATAAGTCCAAGTTCCTCCGCACGATACCATGTATAGGATTCATCAAAACCAAATACGTTGTATCCAATCATAATGTCGGGATTTCGCTGAATCATCCATTCAAACCATGCATGAATCATTTCTTTTTCGGTAGCAAACGCATGTACTTCGATGTTAGGAATGGGCGCACAATCGGGAAAGACAAAGAGATGTCGTTCAGTCGTCTCAGGTGTGCCACGTGTCAATGTCGTGCCAATTTGAATGACAGGATCTCCCACCAATTTAATCACAGGATTGAGAGTGGATTGGAGAAGAGTCATGAGTGTTTCCTGTTTGTCATCGGTTGCCGAGCTGAGAATCTCTTCCAAGCTTTCCAGAACAGCGGGTTTGTATAGTCGGGTATGAATGATGGCAAGCGATTTCTTGAGCTGGCAGTAAATGGGTGTCATGCCTTTGGGAAGCGTGTCTACTGGAAACTGTGTAACCGACAGACTCTTCAGAATGAGATCGCACGCCTGTTCAGCAGTTGTTGCAAGCAAGCACAGATCTTGTGCTGCTTTCTTCCAGGTACGTTTAGGAACGGGAAAGTCGCCTGTCATAGAGAAGCATTCAATATCCCAGGAGGCGGTCAGAAAGGGAGCGGCGACACGGGGTCCTTTAGTAGGGAGAACTTGTTGGTAATCGCAATCAATGAGAATGGTGCAAGATTCATTAGAAGACTCAGCATCTTTTGAAGATAGTGCACCCTTAATCGATACCCATCCACACGGTTGAATGTTTTGGGTGTGAAGGAAGCGTAACATCGGATCCAAGTTGGCTTCAAAGACTTCCACTTTCTTCCCTTTCATCGCACCATCTAAGGGTTTTTTAGTGACGCAATTCATGCTTTCGTCAAGGAACAATTGGCGAAGGGTGCGAAAGAGGCTGAGAGAAGGCACGGTGATTTCAAGAAAGGGATAGAAGGTGTTTGCGGTGAACCCATAGAAGATTTTCTTAGTAACACGTTTGATGGTGAGCTGATCCATGGGAATTCGTTCACGTTGAATATATTGTATGATACAATCGGCGGATAAGTTTGTTTTCTCTTCGGGCAATCGTAGATATAAGGTGGGACGGAATCCAGTCACGTCACAACGAACAGGGGTGCCTGTTTCCGTGGCACCGAAGAGGTGAAGAACGAGTTCGCGGGGTTGAAAGGTGGATGTTTTTTGTTTTTTGGGATAAGGGATTTCATCGTCGTCGGAATGGGATTCGTAGACGATTTCGCGAACATCCTCTTCTTCGGATTCGACACGCATGTCACGAGCTTGGATGTCAAGCAGATGGAAGACGAGATCTTGCGACATCGCAGCAGACATGATTGGATTGCTATTCATCTTGTAAAAAATAGCGATTCAATTTTATCTACATTGGAATTAACGACGGGTGCGACGGGTCTTACGTTGCTTATGTTTGCGAGTGTTCTTCATCACCGCAGCCGCCGTAGCAAGAAGAACAGCCGCGGGGGCAAGACGGTAGGCGGATTGCGACATGATTCCGTAAAGGCTTCCTCCTTTGATAGCCTTTGTACGAATAGGTACTGTATCTGATGTATCATTGGGAACAACAAGCGAAGAAGTAGTTTCGTTGTTTACACTAGTCAGCGGTTGACGAAGTGAACTGTCTTCTATGTCTTTTGCCGTAACAGCACTGGAGCTCTTTTTGATCGCACTTTCGGGGATATTCACGCCAGAAAGGGTTGTGCGTTTCGTAGATGGATTATACATTGATGTATTGGTAGAAACCGGTGGAGCAACACCATTGTCTTCACCATTGATAATGTCATCGTTATCAAGATGTTCAAAGGAGGGTTGAGTCGAAAGACCAGATGGTTCCATACCGATTTCTTCCATGGTAATGTTTCTGATTGAATTGCGATTAGTGGAATTGCGGTTGACTGAATTGCGGTTGACTGAATTCCGATTGGTAGACATAATTTCGTTTGTAACAACATTATTTACGATTTCTTCAGGCGACTCTGTACGAGGAGAAGGGGCGCGACGATTCGATAAGGAAACAATCGACATGGGTTCTGCCAATCCTGCCTC
>CAZYEM010000151.1:0-1508 GCA_964646395.1 uncultured Bacteroides sp. | reverse complement strand
GGGCGCGACGATTCGATAAGGAAACAATCGACATGGGTTCTGCCAATCCTGCCTCTACCGCAATGGGTGCAACATTGACCATGGCGCTTTCTAGAGCCTCTTTGGTAGAAGCAATTTCAGATAATTTTGTGCCATCGGGTCCTACGAGGAGAACACTTGGATATCCTTCTACATTTAACTTGGGAGCAGAACGATTAAAACTATTAATTTTCTTATTATATCCATCCAACATATCATCGCGAATAGAAATGACTTGGGCATTGCGTTGAGGAAGCTGGGAAGCGGCTTTGAAATGGGGCATGAGTGTATGACAATGTCCGCACCAATCTGCGTAGACAAGTACCACAGTAACGGGTCCTTTTGTAATACGTTTAATGATATCCTGGACAGCATTCGGAGTTCGTACATCGAGAGGAGGATAGAGAGTCCCAGTAGTGGAATGACGATGTCCCCGAACTGTTTTACGTGCCTTACGGAATTTTCGTTGACGTGTCCGTCCACGTTTGTAGCTTCTAGATGTTTTACGTGGAGCCATTCTACTTTGGTAGGATTTATTAATATATAGAAGAGATAGGTGTTAGGATGAATAATCTGTTACTATTCATACTCGTTATATTGATAGCAGGTATCATTGCACAATATACAACGATTCCCATACCAAATCTATCGGTACTATTTACATTGAGTTTGATCGTCTATGCGATTGTGTATATCAATGGACGCAAGTATTTGGAAGCATTTGACAATCGTTTTCGTGGAGATGGTTCACCGAATACAGAACCGCGACCTAGGAATACCATACCGGAAATGCCTTACAAACTGACGCCAATTGATGATCTATTTGAATATGATGATGCTGCTGTTTATCAGAACAGAGGATCAAAAGAGGCTTCCAAAAAACAAATTAGCGATGCGATGACCCGGTATCCGATGGATTGGCCATCGCGTGGACCCGATTCGCAAGTCTTCCAAGAAGAACAGTCACAATTTATAGAACAAGTAAAAAACACTATGAAACAACCTGCTGCCACCAATTTCTACCGAGAAGTGGATGGAACCAACATGAAATTACCTGATACCTATGAAATTGATGATGAAGAGAGAAAGATATTACAAACGTATAAGCCCGAGTCCAGCAAAGGACTTCTCGAGTACTCCGTCGATGATGTCAAGGGACTTCTTCACAAGATTTATGATAGAAAAGGGCTGATTCCTGTGATTGAGAAATCAAAACAGGGTGAAAACATATGGGAGATTGTGGAAGTGAAGGAGAAGAATCCGAAGATTGTATGGGAAGATGAAGTACAAGCGGAGACGCAGCGTGCGATTATGGAACAGCGAGGGGAAGAGGTGATTGAAGTTCCCTATACCACAAGCGATATTAGTGCTGGATTAGACCCATTTTTCCAACCAAGAAACTCCGTTCGCGACGGAAAGTTTGATTATACGAAATGGACGCCAGGTTTGGAGCGTATGTTCGCCCCGACCTATCCACAAAAATCATGGTT
>CAZYEM010000150.1:4241-10159 GCA_964646395.1 uncultured Bacteroides sp. | reverse complement strand
TTATGTACGACAAAAAAAATCAACTTTTACATATAAATCCGGGTGCAGCCGGAAAATCAGGATTTCATCAGGTTATTACTTTTATCAGATTTACTATTGATGGTAAAAATATTAAAGATTTAGAAATTATGGAACTGGAAAGATAAAAAACAATTATAATAAAATAAAAATCTGATAATCAATTTCAATAAAATTAAATACGACATTAATATGGATATTGAAAAACTACTGAACGACAAAAGTATTAAGTCAAAAGAAAAACAGAAATTATAAGCAAAATGCTTTTGGATAATTCTTATGCAATTAATAATCTTATAGAATTTGCAAAAACTACAAAAGATTCATCAAAAGCAAGTTGTATTGAAGCTATTGAATATGCTACAAAAACTAATCCTGAAATTGCAACAATAGAATGCCTTAATTTCGTTGCAGCATCTCTAAAAGAAAAAGCACCGAGGGTAAAGTGGGAATCAGCAAGAGTAATCGGAAATATAGCACACAGATTCCCAGAAAAACTGGATATTGCAATAAATAACCTGATTATTAATTCAAAACATAACGGAACAGTTGTTAGATGGAGTTCTGCTTATGCATTGGGACAAATAATTAAGACAAAAAATGAAAATACAAAATATCTGATTCCAATCATTGAAACTCTTTGTGTAAGTGAAGAAAAAAACAGTATTAAAAAAATATATTCTGATGCATTAAAAAAAACAATGAAATAAATATAAATATTACATATCAAGCTAATTAACTGCAAATAAACAATTATAAAATTATTATTTTAATAAACCTTATCTTTGCAGGATGTTAAATACCATAAAGAATCAACAGAATATACTGGATAAGTTGAGTATAGAGTCTCTAAATCCCATGCAGTTAAAGGCTCAAACAGTCATTAGTTCAAATCAGGATATCGTTTTACTTTCTCCAACCGGAACTGGCAAAACCCTGGCTTTTCTTTTACCGATAATAGCAGAACTTGATATTGAATGTAATGATGTTCAGGTATTAATTCTTGTTCCTTCGCGTGAATTAGCTATTCAGATAGAACAAGTTATAAGAGAAATGGGAGCAGGCTATAAAACAAATGCCGTTTATGGTGGACGTGCAGGATCAAAAGATAAAACCGATTTAAAACACAGACCAGCAATTTTAATTGGAACTCCCGGAAGAATTTCAGATCATATCAGAAGAGAAAATTTTCCACTTGAATTTATAAAAACACTTGTGCTTGATGAGTTTGATAAATCTCTTGAAGTTGGTTTTGAAAATGAAATGAAAGAAATTGTTGCAGCATTACCTAATGTTCAAAAAAGAATCTTAACATCCGCAACACAAAAAATAGAAATCCCAGGTTTTGTTGGAATGAAAAAGCCTGTCTATATCAATTATCTTCATGAAGGAATTCCATTACTGAAAGTTAAAACGATACTTTCACCATCAAAAGATAAATTGAGAACATTAGTTGAAACCCTTTGCCATTTAGGAAACCAACCCGGAATAATTTTTTGTAATTTCAAGGATACCATCGACAGACTCAGCGACTTTCTTACAGAAAAAAACATACAGCATGGTTGTTTTTATGGAGGAATGGAACAGGTTGACAGAGAAAGAGCATTAATAAAATTTCGCAACGGAACTCATCAGCTTATTATAGCTACTGATTTGGCTGCAAGAGGCCTGGATGTTCCTGAACTGAAATTTATTATCCACTATCATCTTCCTAACAGAAGCGAAGAATTTACACATAGAAACGGTAGAACAGCCCGAATGAATAATGATGGAACTGCTTACGTTTTAAAATATATAAATGAAGAATTACCTGATTTTATTAAAGTTATTGAGGTTGAAGAATTAAAAAAAGCTTCGGTTCCTGAACCTTCAATATGGGAAACCGTATATATTTCGGGAGGAAGAAGAGATAAAATTTCAAAAGGTGATATTGCCGGCTTATTTATAAAACAAGCCCATCTTCTTAAAGATGAACTAGGTACAATAGAAATAAAGCAAGACTGTGCCTATGTTGCAGTTCATACTTCAAAAGTGGACAAAGTAATTCAGTTGGTAAATAACAGCAAATTAAAAACTAAAAAGGTAAGAGTAAGCATTGTTTAAAAGCCATTTATCTGAAAAATGTCAACGAATAAATCAATATTGGATTTAATTATTTCTGGAAATAAAATCCATGGAAATCGTCCAGAACCTATTGTTTCAGAAATTGAAATAATTCCATTTAACAAAAGAATGAATCCGCAATATGCTGTTGAATCATTAGTTAGCGGAGATTATGTTTTTATACTTGATTTTTACAGTACAGGCCTAAGTATCTTAAATGAATTAAATTTTTATTTAAAAACTAAATATAGCAATCAATCCTTTGATAAACAAAGACATTACCGCTCTGCTTTTCGCGAACTATCTCATAAATTATTAATAAGAATATACAATAATAAACTGGCTTTAAAAAAAGCACCCGAAATAGGTTGGCTAAAGTTATTTTATCCTGAATTAATTGATTTCTTATTGCCTTTTCCTCAGGTTCAGGGATTAAACAGCTCCTGGCAATGGTATGAAAAAGGAATTAAAATTCCGGTATTAAAAGAAAAAATACATCCTTTTTACGGAACTTATTTTCCAACAAGGTTTGAACATTTGGAATTGTTTGATGAATGGTTATCAAACTACAAAGGAAATAAAAAAACATCCATTGATGTTGGCATTGGAAGTGGCATTCTAAGTTTTCAAATGCTGAAACATGGCTTTAAAAAAGTATATGGGACTGATATTAATCCAAATGCGATAATTGGAATTCACGAAGAAATAAAAACAAATAACCTAAACCAAAAAATAGAATTATTTTATGGCGATTTGTTTGCCAACTGCAATATAACATCAGAATTAATTGTTTTTAATCCGCCATGGATACCCGCTTCTTACAATTCTGAAGGAATTGATAAAGCTATCTATTATGATACTGAATTATTTCCACGTTTTTTTAGCGAAGCAAAAAAACATTTGACCAAAGATGGTAGAATTGCAATTCTATTCTCTAATTTATCTATGATTACGAAAGTTGGAGAAGATCATCCCATTAAATATGAACTAGATAATGGAAGCAGATTTCAAAAAGAATTATTATTGCAAAAAAAGGTAAATTCTGCATCTGAAAAAACCAAACGAAATCAAAACTGGCGTCAAAATGAAATGGTTGAGTTATGGATTTTAAAAGCCATCGAATAACTTTAATCCCTTAAAAAATCTGATAACTAATCTTCAATTCAATATTTTTTTCTATTTTTGAAAATCATAAGATTATTTTATACAATTAACATTAATATCAACAAATCAATATCTTATAAAATCAACAGGTATTTTTAATATAAAACACAATAAAACCAATGAAAGCAAATCTCAACTATCAGGTTCATCCAAAAGAAGGACTGTATTTCTCATTTAAGATTTTAGCAAGTATATTTCTTTATGCATTATTATTTATAGTTTTAGTATTGGGATATACTTCGGAAATATATGCAAAATTCATAGATATATTTGTTTTATATGTCCTGTTAATTGTCATTTTGCTTGTGTTTAGAATGGGAATTCTGGTTGGCTATCTTAAAGGAAATGCAATTAAAGTTGGAGAAAAACAATTTCCCGATATCCATGAAATAGCTGTTAAACAATCGCAATTACTTGGATTAAGGAGAATTCCCGATATTTATATTCTTCAGGCAGGAGGATTACTCAATGCATTCGCAACTCGTTTTTTGGGAAGGAATTATATTGTAATTTATTCGGATATACTGGAAGAAGCGTATGAAAATAATTTGCAAAGTGTTGAATTTATTATTGGACATGAATTCGGACACATAAAAAGGAAACATCTTTCAAAACAATTACTGCTTTTCCCTTCTTTGATTATTCCTTTTTTAGGCTCAGCCTATTCACGTGCATGCGAATATACCTGCGATAATATCGGAGCTGCACTTTCACCAAAAGGAGCAAGGTCGGGGCTTATATTACTGGCAGCTGGGAAAAAGCTATATCATAAAGTAAATATTGATATATTTATTGAACAAAAAGACACAGAAGCTGGTTTTTGGACTTGGATTGCTGAAAAAATATCTTCATATCCCAAATTAACTAAACGAGTTGCCGTATTTCAAAGTAAAGAATTTGTTTCTGCAATTTCTGAAGACAGAAAAATTGTAAAAGAATTTGTTACAGAAGATCACAATAAATATAAACCGGGATTTTAAATTTTTAATCGTAAGTATTTGATTTCAAAATTATGAAAACCGAATTATTACAAACTTCTTATCCTGATAATTCTTTTGCAAACCTTATTTACCTGATTTTAGGAATATGTCTTAGTTTTTTTACTCAGGAAATATTTTTCTCAATTATTGGAGATATTATTTTCGTTTTATCCTTAATTCCTGATAATTATAGTTGTAAATTAATATTAGATTGTAACACAATTAAACTTTTATACAAAAAAGTTTATAATAATTCAAAAGAACATACAATTGAATTAAACCAAATCAAATCAATTGAATACGAAAAGGGAGGTTATGTTTGGTTTATTGCAATTATTGGAAGTTTAATTGAACTTATGGGAATCAGAAACAAACAGTTTAAAAACAAACCTCATCAGTTAAAAATAAAATTCAAAAATAATTCGGAAAAAGAATTTAAGTTTAAAACAACCAGCTTAAACTTAGAGCAAATAATAAGAAAACTTAGTGAGATAAAGTAATATTCAATTTATAAAATTGTTTTTCTCCAAATTACATTGTTATTATCTATTGATTATAAATGTAAACTTCTGATTTTGAAATTTAGTATTTCTCTACAAATCAAATTATCATTTTTTTTATAAAATCATAATCAATGTATTAATAAATTAACTTGCAACTTATTGATTGAAAAAAACAAGGAATTGAAAAAGATTATTAATTGCAGTGTAAAAGGTTTTTATTATTTTTGCGAATACATTTATTTAAATATGAGTAAACTTAAAATATTATCTGTAAATATTTCAGAACAAAAAGGGACAGTTAAGCATCCTGTTGAATCTATAACTTTAACAAAAACAGGTATTCCGAATGATGCACATGCTGGCAAATGGCATCGAATGATTAGCTTATTGGGAACCGAAAGCATTGCAAAATTTGAACAAAAAGCCAATCGTAAAATTGGATTTGGAGAGTTTGCAGAAAACATTACAACAGAAGGTTTTGAAATATTCAAAACCAAACCATTGGATTTATTGATGAATGATGAGATTATATTGCAAATTACACAAATAGGCAAACATTGTCATGGTGATGGTTGTGCCATTTATCGTGAAGTTGGAAATTGTGTAATGCCCAAAGAAGGTATATTTGCTAAAGTAATCAAAGGTGGCGAAATGAAAGCAGGTGATGTGTTGGAATATCATCCAAAGATTTACAAAGCATTGGTTTTAACACTGAGCGACAGGGCAAGTGCCGGTGAATATGAAGACAGAAGTGGAGCAAGAATTAAAGAATTACTGGAAGAATTTTCTACCAATACCGGGAAAATAATTTCCATTAATCATCAGATAATTCCTGATGATGCAACTTTACTTGCTATCGAAATACAAAAAGCGGTAAGCGAACATGTAGATTATATATTTACAACCGGTGGCACAGGAATAGGACCAAGAGACATTACACCAGACGTTGTAAAACCATTGCTCGACAAAGAAATTCCTGGAATTATGGAAATGATACGATTTAAATATGGACAGGAAAAACCAAATGCTTTACTAAGCAGAGGTGTTGCCGGAATTATGGGTAGCTCACTGGTTTATACCTTACCGGGAAGTGTAAAAGCTGTAAATGAATATATGGCTGAAATATTTAAAACACTCGATCATTTGGTAT
>CAZYEM010000150.1:0-4231 GCA_964646395.1 uncultured Bacteroides sp. | reverse complement strand
TATATTTTAGGATTAAAAACAATTATTTCTTTTACAGAATCATAATACTTCGGACTTTGGACTTTTAAAATGGCAGAAGAAAAACCAAAAGATTACGAAATAAGAAGCGAAGAGATGCAGGATATTCTCGGAAAAGCTCCGCGGAGTATTGTCCGATATGGAATTACAGTGATTTTTGCTGTTATCATGATAGTTATTGCTGGAAGTTGGTTTTTTAAATATCCCGATACGATAAATGCTCCTATTACAATTACTTCGGAGAATATTCCGGTAACTCTTGTTGCAAAAGCATCAGGAAGATTAAATCGTTTGTTTATAAAAGACGGAGATTTGGTTAGTAAAGGAAATCCATTGGCATTAATAGAAAATAATGCAAATTATGAACAAATACATTTACTTACCGAACAATTGCAGTTACTTTCGCCACATACAGCTGATTTTACAGCAAATATCAGTATTGATACTCTAAAACTCAGAACATATAATCAATTAGGTGATGTTCAGACTTCTTTTACAAACTTTGTAAAAACATTGGATGAAATAAAGAATTTCAATTCTTTGAATTACCACCATCAAAAGATAAAAGCTGTAAAAGAACAGATTGCAATGACTAATTTATATTACGAACGACAATATGCTCAATGTAATTTACTGGAAAATGACCTGTTACTTATACAAAAACAATTTCGTCGCGATTCATCATTATTTAGTAATAAAGTAATTGCAGCATCTGAATATGAAAAGTCGGAAAGTATATTTTTACAAAAAAAATATGCAGTGGAAGGAAGTAGAACCGCATTGGCAAATACAAAAATTCAATTAACACAATTGCAACAACAAATTCTCGATTTACAATTACAATATCAGGAACAAAGCAAAAAAACAGGTCAAACTTATTGCCAGGCTTATGATGAAGTTTTAAACCAGTTGCATACTTGGCAGCAAACCTATATGCTAATTGCAAGTATTGATGGAAAAATAAGTTTTACCAATTTCTGGACAGAAAACCAACAAATAGCTTTAAATGATAAAGTATTGTCAATTGTTCCGTTTGGTAAAAGTAAAATAATCGGAAAAGTTACACTTCCATTGGAAGGTGCCGGTAAAGTAAAAATTGGTCAACAAGTTAACATACAATTGGCAGGATATCCTTATTTAGAATATGGAAGTCTGATCGGACGTGTTAAAAATATTTCGATTGTAAGTTCTGATAATAAATACATTCTGGAAATCAGCCTTTCTGATAGTCTAAAAACAAATTATGGAATTTCTTTGGAAATGAAAAGTGAACTACAAGGTTCTGCAGAAATAATAACGGATGATATTCGATTACTTCAGCGAATACTGAATCCATTAAAATCATTAATAAAGAAGCAATCAGGTAAACAGAATAACTTAATAACTGGATAATTAATTGATAAATATTTAAAATACTATTGTAAATTCAAATTATCCGATGCACTTCTTTTAACAAAATTCACTACAACTAACGTATATATTAATTAAGAATTGCATGTTTGTTTGTTTTTTCCTAATTTTACCAAAAAAATTACTGATTTGAAAATAACTTTTTTAGGAACAGGAACATCACAGGGAGTGCCTGTAATAGCTTGTGATTGTGTTGTTTGTAGTTCAAACAACACGAAAGACCATCGCTTGCGTTCTTCGGTAATGATTGAAGTAAACAATAATGTATTTGTAATTGATGCCGGTCCTGATTTCAGAACACAGATGTTAAGAGCTAATGTTAAACATCTTGATGCAGTTATTCTTACACATGCACACAAAGATCATATTGCCGGACTCGATGATGTAAGAGCTTTTAATTTTATACAAAAAAAAGCAATCGATGTTTATTGCCGAGAAGATGTACAGATTGCCATCAAAAATGAATTTTCCTATGCTTTTGCTATATATAAATATCCTGGAGTACCCGAAATAAATCTTCAAAAAGTAGAAAACAAAACATTTGAAATCAATGGCATTAAGATTATTCCCATTGAAGTAAAACACATGGAATTAACGATTTTCGGATATAGAATCGGTGACTTTACATATATTACAGATTGCAATTACATTAGCGAACCTGAATTTGAAAAAATAAAAGGTTCAAAAGTTATTATTCTTAATGCTTTGAGAAGAAAAAAACATGTTTCACACTTTTCATTGGATGAGGCTGTGGAAATTTTGAAAAGATTAAAACCGGAAAGAGCTTATCTTACCCATATCAGCCACATGATGGGACTTCATGATGAAGTTGAAAAAGAATTGCCATCATTTATTCATTTGGCTTATGATGGATTAATTGTTGATTTATAACTATTTTTACAATGAAGAAATTAAAATTGAATTTTATTAAATATAATTGGTTTATCCTCGTATTCTTTATCCTTTTTTATACCGTGCAATGGATAAACGGTCGCTTTTGGTTAAACGATTTCAAAGTTTATTATCTTGCAATGCATAACTTTCTGAATGGAGAACCTATTTATGGAATTCCATTTGGATTAGATTCCGGATTTTATAAATATTCACCTTTTGCTCTCCTCCCCTTTTCTGTATTTTACTTTGTGCCTTTTAATATTGCAGCTTCCATTTATTATTTTCTGATTGCCACTGCTATAATTTTAGTGATTAATAAGGTTTATCAGCTTTTTGTAAGAATATTTAATATTAATGAGGAGAAAAAAAACCTGATTTTATACTTAACAACAATTGTTTTGATAAATCATTTCTATCGTGAACTGCATCTTGGAAATGTAAATGTACTTTTATTGCTTTTGTATGTAATTAGTATGGATTTCATTACCAAAGACAAGCAATGGACAGCCGGTTTGCTTATGGGTTTGGGAATTCTAATTAAATTACATTTTATTATTTTACTTCCGGTATTGTTAATTTTCAAAAAGTTTAAAGCATCTGCATCTTTAGTTATCACATTTTTACTTGGGTTATTAATTCCTTCCTTTTTCTTAGGTTTTGAACAAAACTTTTCAATGCTAAATGATTGGCTGGCAATAATGAAAGTGCATAATCAAAACATTAGTAGCAGTGCCGATACTATTTATGGAATTACGAATATGCTGCTGTCAATAGTTGGTTTTCAGCAGAAAGGCATCTGGTTTTCGCTTGTTATTTTAGGTATAATCGGAGCTTTATTCCTTTGGTTTGTCATAATTAATAAGGGTGATTTATCTGTAAACTTTAAATTAAAAAAGTTTATTATTGTCTATTTTATGGTAATTGGCTGTATTCCATTAATAACAGTTACCGATAGCGAGCATTTTCTTTTCAGTTTGCCATTGGTAATGTTTTGTATGTTTCTATTATTTTCAAAAGATTATATTTCCAACGTATATAAAGTATTAATACTTACATCATTTGTTTTCTATGGTGGCAACTGGCACGATTTGTGGGGTCACTCAATCTCTGCTTTCTTTACTCAATATGGTTTTCTGGGAATCGGAAATATTATGCTTATCATATTAACTGCAATGCTTTGGATAAAAGACAACTGTAAGTTTAAAAGCAGTTAAACATCTAATTTCGAAAATGAATTATATGAAAATAAAATATCCAATGATACAATTATGTTTTATAATGAAAAGTCATTGACTATCATATAAATTTAGCTGACTGCAGGATAAAATTTTTTTAATATAACCTTGTAAATTGTTAATTTATAATGAAATAACGAATGTAAAATTTTAAAAATTATAATATGAACAAGAACATAATTATAGTATTATTATTAAATACTGTTTAAATTGAACGCTTTTTCTCAAACTCATATTATTACAGGCAAAATTAAAAATCCTGATTATTACACATTTGATAATGTAACTATTTGTCAGGGCAATAAAACAATTAATTGTAATTATATTGATAAATATGGAGTTTTCCATATCGTAATTGACGCATGGTTAGAAAAAACACTAATAATAAAATGTCCCGAATTAAAAACCATTATTATAAATTCAATTGATACAATCGTTTATCCATTAACTATAATAATGGAAAAAGATCCTTTTTATAAAGAACCGGATCAGACTATTAGAATCAGAGAAAAAAGTGATTTTATTTTTATCATGAGTATTCAAACAGACATAGTTTTTAATGATTTTAGTGCTTTTAAAACCTCATTGGGTTCTCATAATACGGATATGCTGGAGAAAACAGGTGTAACGATAAACTGGGAGCTAGCAGGTAGCTACAAAAAATATTTCGCAGG
>CAZYEM010000149.1:0-10173 GCA_964646395.1 uncultured Bacteroides sp. | reverse complement strand
CCGATGAACTAATATTGATGTCGGGTTCAAGCTGTTGATTATCATCTTTTTTTAATGTAATCATTGTTTTTATTATTTTTAATAATGGATACAAAATAAGGCTTACTTTGCCAGTTTGAAAAATATAAGGTAATGAAAGTGTTTAATATGTTGTTGGAAGTGATATATCTGCAGTTTAAGATATTCTTGAAATTGATTTCGCTTTTGAATATTTCTCGTAATTTTTCTTTAAGAGATCTCGCAAAATAATACCCCCATGTCCTGGTAAAAATATTTCGCAAGTTGTATTCAGCAGAATTTTCCAGCTTTTGATAAGTTCAACCGGATTGTCGGCAAAAGGTGGAAAGATAGAATTCTTAAATACTCCAAACATAGCATCGCCAACAATTGCTATTTCATTATCAACGATAATGCTTATTGAACTCTGGGAATGGCCTTCGGTTTTAATTATCCTGATACCCGAAAATAATTCCTCCGAATTAAAACTATCTTTTATCAGAATGTTACCAACAAAAGGTCTGTAACAGCATTTTTTCCAGAGAAAATTGGTAGCAAATCCAGAAATAATTTCAGTAAGGAAATTTGTTCCTTTAGGCAAAGGAGTATATCCTTTTTTTATAAACTCATTGTCTTTTGCAGAAAGTATAATTTTACACTGATATTTTTCCTCAATCAATGCTGCATTCTGGCAATGGTCGAAATGAGTGTGGGTAAGTATTAAAAAATCAATTTGCTTATTTATGAGGTTTAATGATTCTATACCAGATAAAAGTTTTTTGTAAGCTGATGATTTTCCTGTATCGACCAAAATATTATAATCAGTTGTTGAAATCAGGTAGGAATTACTCCGTCCGTTTAGTGTCTGATATACCGTATTTCCCCTTTTTGTTTTCCATTTTTTTATAGCTCTTCTCATCAAATATTCATATTTAAGTATTGTTTTAGATACGGTTTATTTTTTAACTGAGCCTGTTTTTATTTTCCAGCTTATGATGGCATCTTTAAGTGTCATTTTTGGATTATTGGCAAAATAATCCCTGATAAAAATATTATATTCAAATTGAGGTGAGATTTCTGTTTTTGTTTTCTTTTCTTTTTTGTTTTTGAATATACGTTTCCATTCTGTAACTGCCTCCATCAATGTCTTGCCCACATTTGCCTTAGTCCAGCTCATAAATTCGGTATTAAACTTAAAATGCATCCCAATGTGTAATTGCATAAAAGCTCTTACATTTTCCGTATTTTTATAATTGTCGGTGAGTTTGGTGTTGAGATTCAATTCTGCATTTTTCCAGTCGAAGTTTGATGTTATAACTGGTTTTACTGATGATGAGCTTATTTTTCCGGTTGCCAGATACTGTTCAATTTTGCCCGCTATTTCTGATTTACTGCCAGAGGCATTTATTCCATTGGCTCGGCAAAATGAAACCAATTCAGCTTTTAGCCAATAAAAGTTTTGAAAATCATAAACCGAAATAGCCTTGTTAAGCTTTGGTTTTATCATAGTTCGTTCATTTAATTTATAGTTTCCGAAGCAAAGGTTCTTTTTATTCCCTTTTTGTATTTCACAGCCGGATATCCAAACACAACAAATAAGCCTTCGCGGCTTGGGTATTTTATTCCGTGATCTTCTCTGAATTTTCTTGCTTTTTTACCATTCTGAATTAAAGGATGAACCACACCAAGCATACAGCTTCCCAGTCCTAATGTTTCTGCGGCAATCATAGCATAAGTTGCAGCTATTATCGGATCGGCCGGATCGGTATATGGAGAACCATAAAAATACATGGCTAAAGGTGCATCATAGTTAACCAGATTGATACCTTGTTTCATTTGATCTGTATATATTTTAAATACTGGTTTAATAAAACCCCTGAACATTTCATCGTTTGCTTTTCCCCAGAATGGTCGCATGATTGCTAAAAACCAGTCAGAAACAAACCACTTCATCCCATTAAGGTATTCGCAAAAATCTTTAGCAAAAGCCCTGTTCTTTGTTTTGCTGTTTAGTATCAATACATTAACATCAGAAGGCGGTAAGCCCATGGGTGCAGTTTTCGCAGCATAAAGAATTTTCTCAATCAGGTAAGCTTCTACTTCCTTATCCTTAAATTCGCGAATACTTCTTCTTCGTTCCAAGAGAGCCAACAGTTGTTCATAATTTGCAGTCTTTTCCGGGTCGGGGAGGTCAAAAAGCTGATCGGGCGACAAAGTTCTTCCGTTAATTTCAATTGCTCCGGTCGGGCAAATAGCCATACAATGTCCGCAGCCTATACATCCAAAAAGTGGTTCATCACTTATTCTGACCTTATTGTTTTCCATAATCAGACTGAAATCTTTGCATACGGATACGCACATACCGCATTGAGTGCATTTTTCTGAATCAATTCTTATTTCAGCCTTTTGATTTGTTCTTGATGTTGGAATTGCCATATTTATTATTTTTTGAAAGTTATTTCTGATTTAAAAAATCATGATTTATCTTTACTGTTTTTGGAAGAAACAGCTCACGTATTCCCATTCCTTCCCTGATTGCAAAAACTACATATAGAATTGTAAACAGCCCGTCGATTATTCCGGTGAACCAGAAAGTATAAGGGAAATCAGCAACAAACAGCATATAAGCGTATAGTTGAATAATATAAAACGATCTGCCAATAATCAGACAACCAACATTGAACGCATATCGCCTGATATTGAAAGCAGATAAAAACTGCAGATAGGCAAAACAGAGAAAGAAAGACCCCAGAAAAACAGCGAAGAAAGGATCAATTGCAGGTTTATCAATAACTCTACCGTTGCCTATTACGAAAAAATAAAGAATTGCTGCAACGGTATCCCATATACCGCTTGCAAAGAAGGTAATAGCCAATGGGTTTACTGTTTTATTTTTCATAAAGTGATGATTTATTTATATCTGAAAAACTGTTGCTTTTTTTTAGTACGTCGGTTTTCAAAATTTTTATTGTCTTCTCGGGTTCTTCAAATATTGGGCTATGAGCTGATTCATCAAATGTGTAAAATCCTTTTATGGGTGCCTTTATCTTCTCAAAATAGTCTTTTGCCAAATTGTATGAAACGGTATAATCATAGATGCCATGAAAGAAATAGACCGGAATAGCGAGTTCGGGAACTTGTTTGGACAAATCAGAAGCCAGAATCGTATTCCATAATGGGTGAACACCTGACTGGGCTTTACCACGCCACATATTAACTTTTTCCTTAAATGTATAATCCCTGCAAGTAAGCGATGGGAGAAAAATACCGCTTATTATCGAATGCATTTTATGTGTTGTGCCAACACCAATGCTATGCATTGCTTTATCCCTTAACTTAAGGTATCCGTCTGGAATTTTGTCTGTTACAGGAGAGGCTTCAAGTTTTCCTAGCATTTTTTTATTGCCATTTTCTCTGAACTTCCTAAGCATATACTCATAAGCCAGCCTTTCAGATTTCAGCTGATCAGTCATCTGAGCCATACCAATATAAGCATGATATAATTCGGGTGACTGAGCTGCCGCATTTATACCAATAAAACTTCCTCCTGAACGTCCCATAAGGTAAATCCTATCCTGTTTGAAACGTCTACGCAGGTAATTTGTCACTTCTTTTGTATCCGATATCATTTGTTCCAGTGTTATCGACTCTTGAGGTATGCTGGCATTGTATGAAAGACCCGACCCTCGTTGTTCCCACCAAACCACAGTGAATAAGTCTTCAAGACCTGTTGGGTATTTCTTTGTAAGGAAATAATCAGGTATCCCTCCATGAAGGTAAAGCAATACCGGATTTGTAAGATTTTTACTTTTAATAAACATACCCTGTTTTACTCCGTTTATATCGACATATATTTTTTCTGATATGCTCCCAGCCATTATATTTCCGTTTTCGTTAGTGTATGGTTGAGGTTTTCCTTTACTGAATAACAGTAATACAACTACAAAGATAAGAATTAATATCGTTAGAAATGAAATGGATATAAATAGCATACGTGAAATTGTTTTTAAAATAGGACTCATTTGATGTAATATATTAAAGGGACTTTTAAAAATAGCTTTTTCTTTCTTTTTCTTTGTTTTTTCATTTTCAGAAATCAATTTTAAATGCTTACTTCCGAATATATTAATATCCTGTAATATAAAATAATATTGCAAAATTAAGCACTCCGTTCTGGCAAAAAAACCAAAAAAGGACGAGTGTGTTAAAGGAGGAGTTGAGTGCCGTTATTCAATGGTTGGATGCAAAAAAGCACTTAAAATAGTCGTACTGATTTTAAATCAGCCTATTATCTTAGCAAGGTTTTTTCTTTGATTCAATGGCAGGCATTAAACTACAATCTCTTACTCAATTTCAGTCCTATTTTAAGTTGACATTAATTTGCTTTTTTTTGTCAACCTATGTTGGGACAATAAAAACCTAACTGCAACCAATCACTGCACTTTTCAGCCACAACTTAAAAATCTGATTTGATTCCCAGTTCCGTTAATTTATTTATCTGTTCCAAACTGATATTATTTCCTGTAAGATCAATGTAGTCGAGCAATTCAAGATCAAAGAGCGGTGTTATATCCTCAATCTGATTATTCGACAAAAAAGCTCTTTTTAAATTTACTAAATTGCTCATGGCATCAATATTCCCAACCAGATTGTCTGAAATATTTAATTCTTCCAGATATTTAAGTTCTCCAAGCAAAGTAATGTCAGCAATGCGGTTATCCGAAAGATCTATAGTTTTTGCATGGATACAGAACTGAACTCCATCCAGATCGTTAATATCAGAAGACGATAATTCTATTTCGTCAATATCTTCGAGATACCAGCTTGGGAATTCGATATTTTTAGTGCCGTATTGTCTCATTTTTATTGCATCATAAAAATCATATCCGCATGATCGGGTATCAGCATCTTTTATTTTTTCATTTTCATTAATAATTCTAAATCCTTCCGTTTCATAATCCCAGTCATAAACAGGAGAGTAATCAATATCTTCAATACTGTTAAGTGATATTGCAATTTCATTAATGCGCTCAAGTTTAATTATATGTGCATGTCCAAGCAAGCCGTCAAAATCGTTCAGATCAGTAAGCCTGTTTATTTCATTCAGATAATAATTTAGTCTGTCGGGATGATACAGCATTATAAGCTTCGAAAATCCTTTGCCTTCCGCAGTAATTTCAATAGCAGCAATATCATTTATTATTTCTGCAATCTTTTGCAATATCAAATACTGTTGATTTTTATACAGATTAATCAGCGTTATCGAAATCCTATTTAAATTATCAAGGGTGTAAGCCTTTGTAAGTTGGTTTTTCAGTTCGTTTATAGTCATTATGTTCTATTGTAAAATATAAATAAATTATAGCGTAACATATATTTGTTCAATGTTTTATTCGCTGTTTTTACATGGCAGGAATTAATTAAGCCTTCTGATTTTTACTGATTCTATTTCCATATTTCCAGTCCTTTTTGTTTCCGTTTTATATTTATCTCTGTTTAAATATTTTTCGATAAAAGGCAAGTCCGGAGCATAGTGAAAACTGCCGCCTTTTTTAAGAGAATCGAGTATTTTCATTTACGTTTCAGCGTATTCAATATATTGTCCATTGTTGCGTAAATGATGATGATTAAAATGGTTGGAAAAACCAAGGTTGCTGATTATGGTTCCCCATTTTTTGCAGCCGTATCCAAATTCCAGCCAATCAGAGCAGAAAAGAAAGGAATCAGCATCTGCAAACCTGTCGAATCCATAGGCCTCAATACCTATCTTACGAAGATGTTTAACCAGATTTCCCTGTTTCCCGCAGCCTATATCCAAAACAGGAAGGCTGATTTTGTCTGTATCAATCTGAAGTAATTCCATTTGCAGTATAGCGCTGTATTCATGACAGGCTACAGCTTCAATATTTTCATCCCTGTTGATATATAGCTCTCCGGCAAAGGAATTAGCTTTCAACAACCACTTCCTCAGATTTATATAATGTTTTTTTGCTGTTAAATTCCGCAAGGTTCCGGGGTTTTTTATATCGGTGAACAAATCAATGTAAATCTTTCGTAAATCTTCCCGGGTTTGTTTATTAAATGAGTAGTATTGGTTAAGCTTCCCGAATTCCTGAATTACATTAGTAGTCAAGAAATCAATAAGTAATTGTTCGGTGTTTGTATCAATTTCATCAATATGCTCCATAGCAGAAAGCATTTCAGGGGCAAATCCCATTGACCGGATTGCTCCGTCATGAAAAAGGTTTTTTCCTGTATTAAGTGCTATTTGATTTTTGATACTACCCTGAATCTTTTTCATACTTTAAATCCTCAGATATAATTTTTATTGTTTACGAATCTCTAATCGTGACTTACGGGATAAATTACACGAATTCCCATATAATTATCAAACGAAGTCGGTAATATGCAACTGTTTATTAATAAAGCACTAATAAAACCCTTGCAGATGATAGCGGATATTTAAACCAATTTATTTCAGTTGCAGATTGTTTGCGTAATATTTTGTTTTTCAGGAATTCAGCCATTTCTTAAACTCCATGGAACGATCTATACTCACAATGGTATCTGAATCATCATCGGCTACCGGTTTTAGTTCCAGTTTAACTCTCGATCTGGAGTAGGCTTCCATGTTTGAAATGGCTTCCATATTCACGATATATTTCCGGTTTATCCTGAAAAATTCCGAAGGATTAAGCATGGATTCCAGTTTATCGAGGGTAAACTCAAGCGCATAATTATTGCCTTGAAAAGTACGCAAATAAATACCTTTGTCAAGTACGTAGAAATAAGCTATTTCAGTAACTTCTACTTTTCTTATCTTCTGTCCTATCTGTATTAAAAAGCGTTTTCTGTAATCAGTTTCCCTTCGTTGTATATTAGCTAAAAGGCTGTCGAAATCAATGCTGAAAGCTGATTTTAAGGTCTGATATTTCTGAATACTTTCAGCAAGGTCTTTTTTCCGTATTGGTTTCAATAAGTAAGAAATGCTGTTTACCTGAAATGCTTTTATGGCATATTGATCGTAGGCTGTTGTAAATATAACCGGAGTATTGATGGATACCTGTTCAAAAATACTGAAACTGATTCCATCGGAAAGTTGAATATCAAGGAAAATCAAATCAGCAGTTTGTTCCAATAACCATTTTACCGATTCTTTTACCGAGCCAAGCTTTGCCAAAACACTTATCTGTGAATTAACTTCTTTGAGCATCAATTCTAATTTATCGGCGGCTAAACTTTCGTCTTCAATTATAAGTACTCTCATTTTAATCGGTTTTAATTAATGGAATTTTTGCTACATAATAATTATTGATAACCTTAAATGAAGGCTCTGTTGTGCTTATTAAAGCATATCTTTTAATCAGATTTTTAAGTCCCAGACCGTTTGATGTTCCCGAAATTTTTGGTTGGATATTGTTTTTAACAATAAGGTAAATATCTGAACTGTATATTTCTATTTTCAGTGGTTTTGATTCGTTTACTATATTGTGTTTTATCGCATTTTCGAGTAAAACCTGAAGTGAAAGCGGAGGTACAACCATCTGAAGCATAGCTGAATCAACATCTACAGTATGGGTTAATGATTCACCATATCTTATTTGCTGGAGAAATAAATAGGAACGCATAAATTCGAGTTCCTTTTCAAGTGTTACAACCGGCTGTTCAATAGTTTCAAGCACATAACGGTATATTTGCGAAAACTCATCAATAAATAACTGTGCTTTTACTACATCCACGTTTATTAAGCCTGAAAGTACATTCAGACTGTTAAACATGAAGTGTGGATTAATCTGACTTTTAAGTACTTCAAACTTAATCTGCGAAAGTTCTTCTTTCAGATTCTCCGCTATTTGTTCGGCTTTTATACTCACGGTATAGTAAATTAATCCTTCAAGTATCGACATCAACAGAATATTGGCTACAGCATATATCATTGCATTATAAATTAATACCCTGCCAAAATCTTCGGTATATGGATTCAGCCAATTTGCTAATAGTGTGATAAGCGTTGAAATAACTATTGAAATTAAAAGAGCAAAACTGATAAGCAAGGTACGATAATAAATTCTCATAAATATTCTTTTTCTCCAAGGCATCAGGCTGTTAATATAACGTATTACATAAAGATCGGGATAGGCTATCAGAAAACCTCCTGCCAAACTCAAGAGAGAACCTCGCAGCAATCGAAGGAAAAAATGAGGATAACCATCTAATATATAATACCCACTGTAATGATTATAGGTTATAACAATAATCTGTATTATTATCGCCAGTATAAGCAGGAGTGAAAAAAGTTTCCTGAAAGGAAAATAACGATGAATATTATTAAGAAACATCTGTGTAATTTATTGACAACTTATTATTAACTCCAAAAATACAAAAAGTTAATTGTTTAACTCTTGTTTACTGTCCTAAATCTTTTTTTATTTTACATGCCTGTTTATTCTTTATTGAAAAACACATATTTATATCTCCAATTAACTAATACCAAAAGATTTACAAATCAGTTCTGTTGCAAAAGGCATAAAGCCAAAATGTAAGGGGTTGAAGTTTCAGCAGCGAGGCAAATTGGTTTGCTGGCTGTTTTGTATCGGTATAATTTTTTAATTGATTGCAAAACAGATTGGTTTTCTCTAATTATTACAAATCCAAACTTCAAAGCTTAACAGTAAAGACTAAACTTTCTTCTACATTCAACCCCATATCTTATCAAAACTTTTTAAATATCCCAATTCTTGCAGATATATATTGATAATTAAGTTGTTTGGAAACTCCCTCAATATCTGTATCCCGCGACAGTGAGTTAAATTTAAAACCCGGAACAAAACTCCAGTTCTTGCCTAAACTAATATCAACGCCAGCTGCCAGCTGATATCCAAGCCCATGCTTACTGTCGATAATAATATCACCGGCTGAATTTTCGGTTTCGATATGATTGTAAAGCCCACCCACTCTAACATAATACATTGTTTTTGAATTGCCTATCGGGTGTTTGAAATTTAATCCGAAAACATAGCCTGTTTCTTCAAAGCAAACATCATTGCCTGCAAAAGATTCGTCTGCTCCAAAACGGTTCCATCCCCATCCTGCATACACTCCCAGATGAGGCATAAAGCGGTAGTGTAAGCTCCCCTCAAAACCAAACCCCGGTTTCAGGCTTGTTCCATTTATTTTTTGTGTTGCTACCGATAATCCACTGTTCAATTCGAATCCAACTCTTTTCTCAGATTCCTGTGCAAAACTGCTTACTGATAATAATACAAGCATTACGAATGCTAATCCTTTTGTTTTCATTTTATTTGAAATTAATTTTTATTAAATAATGATGCAAAAGTAGCTGCTTAACCAAAAGTAATAAAACAAAACTGGCTAAAAGCGATATAAGGAGGATTGATGGTATTATAATGGCTATTAAAAGTGTTTTGGCAGCTGAAACCTTTACTGAAAGAAAGGCTTGTTTTATCGAAATTGCCCAATCCATATTACGGATGCAGCTCACTGTAAGTAAGGATAATTTTTTACACCTATTGTATGCCCAAATCTGCCATACACTAACTATACGGGAATTCTAAAATTGCTTTTTCTTTGTTCAACTTCAATTTTAACCTCATTCCGATTTATCGGAAATGTAGTTTTAAAATCCTATTCGCCTCAATAAAGCTAATTTCCACAACACCTCTGTTGTAAGTCGCTTATATTGGCAACTTTGACAAATCCACTGTTGTTTAAATCCTGGCTAAAAATCAATTGATTGAACTTTTGCAGGAAAAAAGTTGCAGAAGTACCATAATCAATTGGAACAGTAAAAACAGCAGTATATAAAGCTTTATATATTGCTGAAATATCCATTATTAAACCCTGTTTATTGCTGCTGTTATTCCTTTTCGGACATAGGATTACACTTTGTGTATAAATTGCGGACTACTCCCTGTGTATTTCGGATTACTCCTTGTGTATTTCGGACTACTCCCTGTGACTTTCGGACAACTCCTTGCGTATTTCGGACTACTCCTTTTGTATTTCGGACAACTCCTTGCGTATTTCGGATTACTCCTTGTGCATTTCGGACAACTCCTTGCGTATTTCGGACAACTCCTTTTGTATTTCGGACAACTCCCTGTGTATTTCGGACTACTCCCTGTGACTTTCGGACAACTCCTTGCGTATTTCGGA
>CAZYEM010000148.1:0-10182 GCA_964646395.1 uncultured Bacteroides sp. | reverse complement strand
GATAATAAAACTAATACTAACAAAGTAGAAATCCAGTATAATGTGTGATTTATACATATTATTCTATATCATTCTACCCGAATTCAACAATTTTATTTTTATTTACCTTTTACTGTTTTACTTATTAAAACAGACAAATAAAGAATGAAAATCTTATAATGAGCTAAATTTGAAAATACAAATAATTTAAAGTTAAAGCTATTTCAATTAAGTAGGATTATGAAAATTATTTTTTTGAAGCAAATTAGATTAAAAAACCGTATTTACTATTGTAAATACTATCTACTAAGCTTGTCTATGTATGAATTTTAAATTGAAGTTCAACATTGAAAAGCAATTTTTAAAAGTCCCATTAATATTTCATTGCAAATATTTAATATCCTTTTCTTCAATTCTTATTTATGCATTTAGCAATTATTATTTTTTCATTACTTTTGCAAATTAATTATTAAGTAAATATCAAACTGATGAAAGCTGTAATTTTAGCTGCCGGGATTGCTTCCCGTTTACGTCCACTTACCGATAATACTCCAAAATGTTTATTGAAAGTGGGTGATAAAAACATCCTGCAACTTACACTTGAAAATCTTATTTCAAATAATATCAACGAATTGGTAATTGTTACTGGATATCTTGAACAACAAATCAAAGATTTTATATCTTCAACATTTGCCCAATTGAATGTTACCTATATATATAACGAAGTTTACGATACCACTAATAATATTTATTCACTCTGGCTTGCAAAAGATGCACTTCTTGGCGACGAAATGCTATTGATGGATAGCGATATTATTTTTGATGGAAAAATTATTGAAAGCTTACTGAAATCGGGCTACGATAATTGCCTGGCATTAAAACGTCACAATGTTGGGGATGAAGAAATTAAAGTTAAAGCAGATGAAATGGGACGTGTACTCGAAATAAGTAAGATTGTACCTCCTGCTATGGCAATTGGTGAATCTATCGGAATTGAAAAGTTTGGCAAACAATCCTTATATAAATTATTTAATGTTATAGACCGAAAAGTAGTTGAGCAGAAAATGGTAAATATATTTTACGAAGTTGCTTTTGAAGAAATGATTAAAGAAGGTGAAGACATCTATATTGTAGATACAACCAATTATATTTGTATGGAAATTGATACTGCGGCCGATTTAAATACTGCAGCCGAAGTATTGAAAAATAAACATTAATATTATTATTTAATAAATTTTACTAATTTTACAAATTATAAATTAACGACATACTCTTACATGACCGAAAGTTTGTTAACCATTGCAATTGTAGGCCTTATAGCAGGGTTTGTCTTATCAATGCCAATTGCTGGGCCTATTAGTATTTTAATCACATCCAATGCCTTGAAAGGCAAAATGCGCTATTGTACATTAGCAACAATAGGAGCTAGTGTTGCCGATTTTATCTATGTATTTATTGCTGTTTTTGGTCTTACAAAATTGTATTCGCTTTACAAACCAATAATTCCTTATATACTAATTGTCGGTGCCATTTTTTTAATATATTTAGGTATTAAAATAGCAAAAACAAAAATCAATATCGAACATCTGGATGAAAAAGTCAAAATCAATGATAAAATAAAAGAAGATAGAGGTGGCTTTATTGCAGGATTTCTGCTTAACTTTCTAAATCCTACCTTATTTATTGGCTGGTTAACGTCTTCATTCATTATTATTTCTATTGTTTCGTCATTAGGATTTAATACGGGTGGACTTGATACTATGATTGATAACAATGTTCAGCAAATAAATAATATTGAAGGAAAAACAATAGATACACCAAAAACGATTTCATATTTTAAACCCGATTCATTAAATCTGAAACAAAAAGAAATCAACAAAGAAAACAATGCCCGTTTACCCATTTATTTTCCTTTATTAATAAGCATTAGCTATGCATTATTTCTTTCGATCGGAAGTATTATCTGGTTTTATTATCTTGCATATTTTCTGGTTAAATACCGTAATAAAATTAATGTTATTGTTGTAAATAGAATTATACAGGGTTTAGGTATTTTGCTTTGTTGCTTTGGTCTTTTTTTGGGATACACTGCATTGAAAATGTTCTTATAAATTAACGATATTGTGATTTAGTGATTTATTTTTTTCGTTAAACAATTAAAAAAATATTATTTAATTATCATTTTTACAGTATTAATTTATAAACATTATAAAAAAAAACGAATGAAAATAAAACACCATCAGTTTTTAAATATTGTACTTCTTTTTTGTCTGTTATTTTTCTTAAGTTCTTGTCAGTTAAGTCGTTTTATTTACTATAACTTTGCTGGCATTAAAGATTATAAGATATTCCCTTCCCGCAATTTACACAACGACAGTATAATCTTTCAATTTACAAATGCCAATCCTGGAAAAGCACCAAAAACTATAACTCTTGAAAACAAATCGGAAATAAGTTTTGACACTTATCTCGAGAAAAATAATACGGTAGCTTTCCTGATTATTAAAAATGACACCATTCAATATGAAAAATATTTCAAAGGTTATGATAAAACATCCATAGTTCCATCATTTTCAATGGCTAAATCAATTACTTCTATTCTCATTGGCTGTGCAATTGACGATGGATTAATAAAATCAGCAGATGAACCCATTACAAATTATCTTCCCGAATTAAAAGAAAATGGATTTGAAAAAGTTTCAATCAAACATGTCTTACAAATGACTTCTGGTATCGATTATAATGAAAATTACTTTAATCCTTTTAGCGATGTTGCGAGTTCCTATTATGGAAGGCATTTAAGAAAACAAATAAATAAAACAACTTTAAAAATTGAACCCGGAAAAAAATTCGAGTATAAAAGTGGTAATACACAGATTTTGGGATTTATATTGGAAAAAGTGATAAAGCCAAAAACAATCACTCAATATCTTCAGGAAAAACTATGGCAACCAATTGGTATGGAATATGATGCAAGCTGGAGTATTGATAAAAAGAAAAACGGAGCCGAAAAAACTTTTTGCTGTATTAATGCCCGTGCAAGAGACTTTGCAAAAATTGGCCGACTTTATTTGAAAAAAGGAAATTGGAATGGAAAACAAATAGTGTCGGAAAATTGGGTTAAAGAATCAACAAAACAGGATACAATCAATGGAAGCAAATGGTATTACCAATATCAATGGTGGTTACCTACTAAAAAAGGTGACTTTATGGCTGATGGATTTTTGGGACAATTCATTTATGTTAATCCTTCAAAAAATATAATTATAGTAAGACTTGGCAAAAACGAAGGAAAAATAAAATGGTGGGAGTTTTTTGTAAAAATTGCCGATTTATATTAGATGAATATGTATTTAAATGTTGTATTTATCATAACCCCAAATATATAGTATGTTGAAATTCAAAAAACAACCATATTTCATTGCTTTTACAGGTATTGTTGTTGTTATATTGTTTTATTTATTGCCAATGAATCCAGGTTATGAACTTGCTCTTGCTTATATTCCTTTATTTTTCCTTATTTTAGGATTCATTTTAACTTTAATTTATTGGTTACTGATTAAATTGAATGGGAATACACCAAAATTTATCTTCTATCTGTTTTTTTTGGGAAATCTAACATGGGGAATATTAACAGCTTTCGTAATGGCATTTAGCTGAAAAACATCACTTATAAAATTGAAAACAAGCATTTTAATTTGATTAATTGTTTTGAAATTGAAATAAAAATCAGGAATACAATACTTATAAAACCTACACATTGATAACAAAAAACACAAGACTTTTAATTAAAATTTTTTAACTTTTTACTAACTCAATTATTTAGAACTTATAGCGACTATTTCGAAAAAAAGTTGTAGGTTTGAAGTCTGATAATTTAACACAAAAAAGTTTGTTATGCACTGTAATATAAAGCTTAACCCAAATCCATTGGTTCAATATTTAGAAAAACCAAGTTGCGAATTTACTAAAAACGATATTATAAGATACATTGAAGAAAATGGCATCGAAATGCTTAACTTTAGATATGTAGGTTGCGATGGTCGTTTGAAATGCTTAAATTTTGTTATAAACGATATCAATCATCTTGATGCTGTATTAAGCAGTGGTGAAAGAGTTGACGGATCCAGCCTGTTTAAACACATCGAAGCCGGATCGAGCGATCTATATGTTGTTCCTCGTTATCGAACTGCATTTTTGAATCCTTTTACCGACATTCCGACGGTTGATATACTTTGTTCTTATTTTAATAAAGATGGGGAACTACTTGAAAGTGCTCCTGAAAATATTATGCGTAAAGCCCATAAAGAACTAAAGAACAAAACCGGTCTGGAATTTGAAGTAATGGGCGAACTCGAGTTTTATATTATTAGTCCGAAAGAAGATTTGTTTTTAGCTGATGATCAAAAAGGGTATCATGAATCATCTCCATTTACAAAATGGGAATCACTAAGAACTGAAGCTATGCATGCCATAGCAACAGTTGGAGGTAATATCAAATACGGTCATTCCGAAGTTGGAAACTTTACATTTGGCGATACTACCTACGAACAAAACGAAATAGAATTTCTGCCTGTTCCACTTGAAGATGCTGCAGATCAGTTAATAATCGCAAAATGGATACTTCGCACTTTAGCCTATAAATATGGAGTAACTATAACTTTTGCTCCAAAAATTACAGTTGGAAAAGCTGGAAGTGGAATGCATATTCATACACGTTTAATCAAAGATGGTAAAAACGCTATGGTTGAAGGCGGTAAACTTTCGGATATCGCCCGAAAAGCAATAGCTGGTTATTTAACATTAGCTCCATCACTTACTGCTTTCGGAAACACCAATCCATCTTCATATTTCCGTTTGGTTCCTCATCAGGAAGCACCAACCAATATATGCTGGGGCGATCGAAACCGTTCAGTTTTAGTAAGAGTTCCTTTAGGATGGTCGGGTAATAAAAATATGGCAAAAATAATTAATCCATTGGAAGAAGACACTTTACAGGATTTCTCAGGCAAACAAACTGTTGAATTCCGTTGTCCTGATGGTTCGGCTGACGTTTATTTATTATTGGCAGGGTTAACCGTAGCTGCAAGACATGGTTTCGAAATGGAAAATGCATTGGAATTTGCAAAAAAAACCTATGTTGATGTAAACATTTTTCATGATGAAAATAAGGAAGTAGCATCAAATCTCGATCACTTACCTGCATCATGCTACGAATCAGCATTAAGATTAGAAGAACAGCGTGAAATATACGAAAAATATGGAGTATTTAGCAAAAGCATGATTGATGGCACCATCAAAATGCTAAAAGATTATAAAGACCAGAAATTAAGGGAAGAGATTCATTGCAACAAAGAAAAAATAATGAAACTGGTTCATAATTATTTCCACTGCTAAACCAAAAAAAAACGAAAGTAAGTTCCTTTATAATTTTACTTTTACAATCTATAAATCAAAAAACCTGATTTAACTATAAGTTAGATCAGGTTTTTTGATTTAGAAACCAATGCAATTTAACAAACTCATCTTTTATAGATTGAATATTACAGCTGATTTCTTGCAGCATTAACAAAGCTCACAAAAACAGGATGTGGATTTGCAACAGTGCTGCCATATTCCGGATGAAACTGAACTCCAACAAACCAAGGATGATCTGCAATTTCAACAATTTCAACAAGATTGTCTTTTGGATTTATTCCTACGGCTACCATACCTGCCTGCTGATATGCATCCATATACTTATTATTGAATTCATAACGATGGCGATGACGCTCTTTAATATCCAATATCTGATAGATTTCTGCAACTTTAGAACCTTCTTTAAGCTTGCAAGGGTATTCACCCAAACGCATTGTTCCACCTTTGGTACATATCGTTTTTTGTTCTTTCATTATATCAATAACCGGATAATTTGTTTTTGAATTCATTTCGGTAGAATGTGCATCAGTATAGCCTAATACATTTCTTCCAAACTCAACCACAGCACATTGCATACCCAAACAAATACCTAAAAATGGAATTTTATTTTCTCTTGCAAATTGAATGGCAACAATTTTACCTTCAATTCCTCTTTCACCAAAACCTGGAGCTACCAAAACACCATGTAACCCTTTAAGTTTATCTGCTACTGTATCTAAATTAATACTTTCCGAATGTATCATTTTGAGATTAACCTTGCACTGCAATGATGCACCAGCATGAATAAACGATTCAATTATAGATTTATATGCATCTTTAAGTTCAACATACTTTCCAACCAAACCAATATTAACCTCTGTTTTTGGATTTTTTAATTTATATAAAAAATCTTCCCATTTGTGCAAATCCGGTTCTGTTTCAATTGGGATTTTCATTTTGTTAAGTACCTGAATATCCAATTTTTCTTCACGCATCAACACGGGAACTTCATAAATTGATTTTGCATCAATAGATTCAATTACACATTTTGATTCTACATTGCAAAACAAGGCAATTTTATTTCGTATTCCTTCATTCAGAGGTCTTTCTGTACGGCAAACAATAATATCAGGTTGCACTCCCTGCTCGAGCATTGTTTTTACTGAATGCTGGGTAGGTTTAGTTTTTAACTCACCTGCAGCAGCTAAATATGGGATATATGTTAAGTGAATTACTACACAATTACTTCCCATTTCCCATCTCATCTGACGAACTGCTTCTATATATGGAAGTGATTCAATATCACCAACAGTACCTCCTATTTCGGTAATTACAAAATCGTAGTCGCCATTATTTCCCAATATTTTTATTCTATATTTTATTTCATCAGTTATATGAGGAATCACCTGAACTGTTTCACCCAAATAATCGCCACGTCTCTCTTTTTCAATTACAGAAAGGTAAATTCTTCCGGTGGTGATATTATTAGCCTGAGAAGTTCTTACATTTGTAAATCTTTCATAATGACCCAGATCCAGATCTGTTTCTGCACCATCCTCAGTAACATAACATTCACCATGTTCATAAGGATTTAATGTTCCTGGATCAATGTTGATGTATGGATCTAGTTTTTGAATGGTTACAGAAAACCCTCTTGCTTTTAGTAGTTTGGCTAAAGAAGCAGAAATTATCCCTTTTCCGAGAGAAGAAGTAACTCCACCCGTTACAAAGATATATTTAGTATTCATTTCTTTTTATTATTTTTGATATTTGCATAAAATAAAAATAACAGAAATTATAAATAGTTGATACAACTATTTACAATCCTGATTTATTGGTTTTAAAAGAAAGCAAAAGAAAATTCCTATAGATTTTCATTGCATATTTAGAAGTTTACAAAAATAAAAAAAACAAAGGGATTACCGAAATTTAATTTCGGTAATCCCCAATTATTTTTGTTAATGATTTTATTCGCCCAAATAAGCTCTTAACAATTTACTTCTCGAAGTAGTTTTAAGTCTTCTTATTGCTTTTTCTTTAATTTGTCTGACTCTTTCTCTAGTTAAATCAAATTTAGCTCCGATTTCATCCAGAGTAAGTCCATGAGTCATTCCGATGCCATAAAACAGATTAATGATATCCCGTTCTTTATCAGTTAATGTAGCCAGAGAACGTTCAATTTCTTTAGCAAGAGATTCTCTCATCAACATAAAATCAGTCAGAGGAATATCATCTGAAACAAAAACATCAATTAAATTGGTTTCTTCATCCTGAACCAAAGGAGCATCCATGGAAACATAACGTGTTGTAATTTTTAGCACTTCAGCTATTTTATCTCTTGGAATATCCAATGCATCAGCCAATTCCTGAACAGAAGGAGCACGTTCAAGCCGTTGTTCCAATTTTGATGTTTCCTTTTTTATTTTATTTAAAGATCCAACTTGATTCAATGGTAATCTAACAATCCGTGATTGTTCTGCAAGTGCCTGCAAAATAGATTGCCTGATCCACCAAACGGCATAAGAGATAAATTTAAATCCACGGGTTTCATCAAAACGACGTGCAGCTTTAATTAAACCTAAATTTCCTTCATTAATTAAATCAGGTAATCCAAGTCCTTGATTTTGATATTGTTTAGCAACAGAAACAACAAAACGCAAATTTGCTTTACAAAGCTTTTCCAACGCATCCTGATCACCAGACCTTATTCGTTGAGCAAGCAATACTTCCTCATCAGCAGAAATCAATTCCTCTTTGCCAATATCCTGAAGATACTTGTCAAGAGAAGCGGTCTCGCGATTGGTAATAGATTTTGTTATTTTTAGTTGTCTCATTGTATTCGAATTACTTAGTATTGTTAGTGTTACTTTTGTTTATTATAATTCATTTAGAATTTGTTTGTCAATTCCAAAATATAATATTCATGCTATTAACACGCTAAAGTCAAGTAAAATTAAGTTCTTGTCTTAATAACAATTCAATTTACAAATTAAAGAAAAAAAAGTCTTATAAAAAAGCATTTTTTTGCTTTTTATAAATTAATTACGAAATAATAGGTACGCCAATCGCCAGGATAAGTTCCAGTGATTAATGTCTGACCTTTCTTGTTGGTGAAATTTTTCAAATCATTAAAACTTCTGACAAGCTTTTTATCAACAGATGTAATTATAAAACCTTCTCTTATACCAACATTCTTAATGGCTGAATTGTTCATTTTTGTAATCATTACACCATTACTTAAATTGTATTGCGACAATTTTTCATCAGATAATGGTTCTATTGTAGCTCCTAATAAATTATAAACAGGTTTGTCTTCTTTTTTAACCAAGTCTGTTTTACCAAATTGATTTTGCAATATAACATTAAATTCCATTGGTTTACCTTCTCTTTCAATGGATAACACAATTTTATCAGAAGGACGGTACTGTCCAATATTCTCTAATAATTCTGAATTACTGTTAATATTTTTTCCATTAACTGATAATATTATATCACCTTCCTTTAATCCGGCATTTGATGCAGATCCATTTTCAATAACGGCACCGATATAAACTCCTTTTATCTCATTAAGTTTCTTATTTTCCGCTAATTTACCATCAATTTCAGCTATAGAAACACCAAGATATGCCCGTTGAACCAAACCATATTTTTTTAAATCTTCAGCAACTTTTCGAACAATATTGACAGGAATAGCAAAAGAATATCCAGAATATGAACCTGTACTTGAAGCAATTGCAGCATTTATACCAATTAATTCTCCTTTAGTATTTACCAAAGCTCCACCACTATTTCCCGGATTTACAGCAGCATCTGTTTGTATAAATGATTCTATTGGACTATTGTTGCTGTTCTTTCCTAAAATATTGATATTTCTTGCTTTAGCACTCACTATACCAGCAGTAACTGTTGATGTTAAATTAAAAGGGTTTCCAACTGCCAATACCCACTCTCCTATTCTAACATCATCAGAATTACCATATTGAACAGTTGGTAAATCAGCGACATCAACTTTTAACAATGCTAAATCCGTAGAGGGATCGCTTCCGATAATTGTTGCATTATAAATTCTTTTGTCATTTAATGTTACTTCAACTTTATCAGCATCTTGCACCACATGATTATTGGTAACTATATAACCATCAGTAGAAATTATTACACCCGAACCGGTTGCCGATAACATTTGTGTATTTCCGTGAGGATTACTAAAAAAGCCAAAAAAATCTTCATATAAAGATGTTCTACGCTGAAATTGTGTACGAATATTAACAACAGCATGAATCGTCATTTCAGCAGCCTGAACAAAATCACATCCCGGATTTATATTTCCTTGCTGAAAATTAGCAAATTGTGATGGAGTTACTGTCTGATTAAAAAACTGATTTTCAGATGATTTATTTTCAAAATATCTGTAGCTACTTACAGCTATTAATCCTCCTCCAATTGCTGCAAAAATCAATAATAAAAAAAGCTTTCTCATTTCTTTCATTTTTTAATTTTTTATTAAACTTTTAATTAATTATAAACAACTAAAATATAATGCTTTGAAACAAATAAAACAGTTTTGAAATCTATTTTTTCATACAAAATATTTTGAACAAAAAAACGAAAAAATGCATAAAAAAGTTGCTTAAAATCAGTTAATATTTGTTAAAGAAGCGTTTGTGAAATATGATTGATTTTCAATCTCTAAATCATTTTTTTATAATATTCAGACTAAATTCACTAATTTTGTCGGGTTTTTATAATATGAGAAAATAAAAATGGGACAAAACAATAAATATTTGTATTTTGCAATTGGTGTGATAG